>NZ_MRZU01000002.1:185000-218171 GCF_002153915.1 Methanonatronarchaeum thermophilum | reverse complement strand
TTAGGTTGTTTTTGTTGTTTATTTTGTAGCCTTTTTGTTTGAGGTATTTTTTTACTTGTTTTGGTGATCTTTCTCCACTGTCGATGCCGTATTCGTGTTGTGCAACTCCTTTTAGCCCTAGATCTGAAATCACAAGTGATGTGACTACGTTTGCTCCGGCTTCTAGTGGTTTTTCTATTCCTTTTAAACCGTTTATATCTAGTGATGCTGGGATTAATTTTTGTGGGTTTGTGAGTCTTAGAACTGCTATCACTGTGCTGTATTCGGTTGGTGTTTTTTGATGTGGTATTGGAATTCCTTTTTGTTTAACGTATTTCATGCATCTGACTTGGTTTGTTGGTTGTTTTGACATTTTTTTGATTGTTTTTGCTATATCGTCTAGGTTTTCACCTATTCCTAACAACATTCCATCTTCGGTTAGGAAGCCGTTTTTATTTGCGTTTTTTCTTGCGTTGTATCTTTTTTGGTATGGTTGATTGGGTCTTAGTTTTTTGTAGAGTGGTTTGCTGTGTGTTTCTTGGTATAATGCATACCAATCTGCTCCTGCTTCCTTAGCTTCTTTGAGTTGTTTTTGTGTTAGTACGCCTGGACTTATCATTATGGGTGTATCGAGTTTGTTGATCTCTTGCAGTAGTTCTGTGTATCTATTGAAGTTGTCGTGGTAGTATGGGTCTTCTCCTGAGGTTAGGTCGAGTAGGTGTACTCCTTCTTCGACATATTTATTGGAGATTTTTATTATTTCATTTCTTGTTTTCCTATACCTCTCAGGATGTTTGTTGTCGCAGCGGTAATAACAAAACCTACAGTTGTTTCGGCAGTTTGTTGAAAAATAGACAAATCCATAGAGATATATACCGTTCTTAAAGTTCTTATCTCTTATTTCACGGGCTTTTTGGAACAAAAGCTGTTTTTCGTCATTGTTCTGTGGATTTAACAACCTTATTAGGTCTTCAGTGTTGTATTGTTTGTTTAAAGTATTGTTAAAAGCCGTTTCAAACTCTATTTCTTCAACATATCTATTTGATGTCAAGCCTAACCCCGTCCTGATAGATATAGCTATTACCATATGCCTTAGCTGTTGAACCATCATCCAAGAGCATTGCAAGCCGTTCCACACCTAAACCGATTCCAACCCAAGGTTGGTCGATAGACCAATTACTATCTAGGGGGTGTGGACCTGCTATACAGGAAGCAACTTCAACCCCATCGACCAATACATCAACGGTTTTACCATACAAACTGGATTCTTCACCAACTTTTTTATAGTCAGTGAACTCACCAAAAACCTCTTCGATCAATCTGTCCAGTCTCTCTTCAGTATCACCGATATCACCCATCTCAACAGCGTTCAACATAGTGAATTCATTTAAGTGTTCAGAACTACTTTTCTCCCGACGAAAACAAGTTCCAATCTCGAAAATACGTACCTTGCTTTGATTGGATATCCTGTTAAAATGCCTAAGCTCGTTATAGAGGTTTGGAGCCAACATAGGTCTTAAACAACGATTATCCTCTTCAAGCCAATATACCTGCTCCCTCAAGTCATCGCTGATCTCCATCTTCTCCAACAATGAATAAGAAATTATCTCCGGCGTACGCACCTCAACAAACCCAAGTTCATAAAAACGATTCCTCAGGTCACTGGAAACTTTACGCCAAAAAGGAATTTTATTACCAACTAACCTTTCAAAACGCTTCCTATTTCTATCCCTAAGCCTACCAACCAATTCTTCAAAAAAACGATTACGTTCATCAACATCCTCAAAATCACTTGGAAAAACCCCTTCAAACCCGAGTTCCTGCAGCCGTTGTTTCTGAGTGACGGTGAACTCCATACACGAGGGACCCGGGAGTTGAACCCGGCTAAGGGAGGTATCCCCAAAATCTAGGGCCTCCGTGGTCACCCCGACCAGCCCCCCACAACAACAAACATTAACCCCAAATACATTTAGTTTTTACTTACAAAAAAACAAAACAAAAAACCTACAAACCCTAAACACACTACAAAAAAAACAAAACAAAAAAAATATTCAATCACTTATATAACCCTATAACCGAGTTTATAGACCATATTATGATATATTAAGTTTTTTATTTCTCTTTTTAATTGTGTTTTGTTTAAGGTTGGTGTAAACCTATATTATATTACGGTTGATGTTTTAATTGTTTTTAGAGTTTAATTAGTAGTTGGTGGTTATGGTTTCACGTTATGATGGTTCTCAGGATAGTTTTATCAGGGTTTTGTTGGTAGATGATGAGCCTGGATTTCTTGATTTAGCTAAAAACTTTTTGGAGGGAGATGGTAGTTCGTTGGTTGTTGAGACTGCTCCTTCAGCTGAGGATGGCGTAGATTTATTAGAGGAATATAGTTTTGATGTTGTTGTTAGTGATTATCAGATGCCTGGGATGGATGGCTTGGATTTTCTTGATTGTATCCGTAATAGGATGTCGATGGATATTCCTTTTATTATGTTTACAGGTCGGGGTCGTGAAGAGGTTGCTATGAAAGCACTTAATTTGGGTGCTAATCGATATCTTCAGAAGGGTGGTGCTCCTAAATCCCAGTATGATGTTTTAGCTAGAGCAGTTAAACAGGAGTATAGGTCATATACGACTGAAAAAGAGTTGAAGAAGTCTGAAAGAGAGAAAAAATTGATTTTAGAGAGCACAACAGATTTAATAGCTTATTTAAATCCTAGTTTAGATATACTTTGGGTTAACAAAGCTGCTGGTGACTCTGTAGGTAAAAAACCAAGTGAGCTTGAAGGAAAGAAATGTTTTGAAATATGGCATGACCGTGATACTCCATGTTCTGACTGTCCTGTGACTAAAGCATTGGAGACCGGGGATACGCATAAAGGTGAGGTAAAATCTCCAGACGGTAGGCATTGGTTGGTTTCCGGTAACCCAGTGCATAACGATCAAGGAGAGGTCATTGGGGTTGTTGAGGCAACTCAAGAGATAACTAAACTTAAGAATGCTATGGAAAAACTGGAGAAAACAACCGAGGAATATAGATCTATTTTGGATGCGATGAACGAATCGGTCTGGATAATAGATTCTTCAGGCAGGTTCATTGAGGTGAATGAAACAGCCGCTGTAAAGTTAGGTTACAGCCGTGATGAACTGTTAGATATGGGTCCAAGTGATTTAGACGGTGTTTTGTCTAAATCTGAGGTTAAAGAGAAGATAGGGCAGATATTTGACGTTGGCTTTGATGTTTTTGAAACAAAACATCGGACTAAAGATGGTGAGTGGATACCGGTAGAGGTAAGTAATAGTTTGATTACATACCAGGATAGTGAAGCCGTTTTAAGTGTAGCTCGAGATATCAGTAAAAGGAAGAGAACTCAGAAAAAACTTAAAGAACGGGTTAAAGAACTTAATTTACTTTATAAACTATCTAAGTTGGAGGATAAAACTAGTTCTATCAGTAGTTTGCTTGAAAAATCTGTCAAACTACTACCTCCTGCACTGAAATACCCAGACAAAGCCATAGCTAAAATAGTCTATAGAGACATGGAATATAAATCAACAGGTTATGAACAATCCGATTATTGTCTAAACTATAGTATTTCTGTTTTTGGTGAAAAAGAGGGTTATGTCAAGGTAGGTTATATTGATGAACTTCCATCTGGCAATCATGTTTTTATCGATGAAGAGATTCAGGTATTAGATGAGTTCACCAATCGTATTGGCTCTATTTTAGAGAAAAAGATTGCTAAAAAGAATTTAAAGAAGAGTGAAGAGAGATATCGTAGGCTTTTTGAAACGGCTCAAGATGGTATGTTGATTTTGGATTCAAGTTCAGGTGAGATAAATGATGCGAATCCCTACATACAAGAGCTTTTAAATTACAACAAACAGGAGCTTGTTGGTAAAAAACTATGGGAGATAGGTCGGGAACAAGATATAGATGAAAACAAAAAACGTTTCCAGAAACTTGTCGATGAGGGTTATATCCGGTATGAAGACCTTCCCTTAGAAACAAAAAACAGTAATACAGTTTATGTTGAATTTGTAAGCAATACATACATAGTTGGTGAAAAAAAGGTAGTTCAATGCAACATTAGAGACATAACCGAACGCAAGCAGGTTGAAGAGAAATTTAGAAGTTTTGTTGAAAACGCTCCAGACGGCATCATAGTTCACGACCTTAATGGAAAGATAATTTTAGCAAACCAGATGGCTTCAAACTTACTTGGATACACAAAAAAAGAATTAATCGGTATGGAGATACCGGATATCGATCCATTGGCCTACAAAGAACTTCCATTAAATGTTTTTTGGAAGGAGGTCGGTTCAGGAGAATCCAAGTCTATCGAATCGAGACATAAACGTAAAGATGGAGAAACCTACCCTGTACGCGTCTCTTTGAAAAAAATATCTGTTGATGGAATGCCGGCGATAATTGCTTTCTTCAGAGATATAACTGAGATAAAAAAGGCTCAAAAAACTGTCGAAAAAAATGAAAAACAGTTGAAGAAGTCACAAGAGATCGCTAAAGTAGGAAGTTGGGAGTTAGATATATCAACGGGAAAATTAGATTGGTCTGAAGAAACCCACCGTATCTTCGGAACCGAGTTTGAAAAAGATTTAGAGTACAGGGATTTCTTAAAAACTGTCCACCCTGAAGACCAAGATTACGTGGACAATGCTTGGAAAAAAGCTGTTCAAACCGGTGATTATGATGTGGAGCATCGAATAGTTGTCGATGGTGAAGTTAAATGGGTCCATCAAAAAGCCAGCATAACCAGGGTTGACGGTGAACCGGTATCCGCATTTGGAACTGTTCAAGACATAACAGAACGAAAAAAACTTGAAGAACGTTTAAAAGAATATAAACGAGCTATCGAAGGCTCCACAGATTTAATGGCCGCAGTTGACGTAAATAAAGAATTTATTTTCGCCAACAAAAAATACCAACAGTTCTTTGGGATCGATAACTCCAAAAAACTGGTTGGAAAAAAATTAAAAGATATATACAGTGGCAGTGAACTGGAAACAATAAACAAAAATATTAATGACGCACTAAATGGTGAAACCGTTAAATACACCATGAAGAGAGGTAAAAACCCCGAACGCCACTTCGACATTAGATATTATCCATTGAAAGAAAAAGATAAAGTTCGTGGAGTCGTTGGTGTACTAAGAGATATAACTGAGCGTAAAAAAATCGAAAAAGACCTTAAAACCAAAGATAAAGCCATACAAGCATCAAAAAACGCAATATCTATAATAAACTCCAGCGGTAGGTATACACACGTAAACCCAGCCTGGACCAAGTTATTCGGATACACCCTTGATGAAGTTGTAGGTAAAAAACAGACAGAGATATCTAGCGATACAAAAACAAAACAAACAAAACAAAAAATCCTAGAGAAAGTTAAAAAACATGGAGAGTGGACCGAGGAAACAAAAATAAAAACTGACAAAAACACCAAAAGCGACAAGATACACGTAGAGATATCCAGTAGCAAAATAGAAACAGACGACACCACAATTGGCTATATAAATATCTACAAAGATATTACCTCTCGGAAAAAGTCAGAGGAAAGACGTGAGTTCTTACATACACTACTAAGGCACGACGTTAAAAACAAAATCCAGTTGATACAGGGATACCACGACCTAATAACAGAACAAAAACTCCCAGAACAAACGGAAAACTACTTAAAAAAATCAAACCAAGCAGTTAGAGACAGTTTGGACATCATAGAGAAGATAAAAATAATGCAGAAACTAGAAGAAAAGACGGAGATACAAGAAATCGACATAAACAAAACAATAAAAAAAGTTATCGAAAAAGAAGAACCACATGCACAACAAAAAAATATAAATATCATTCACAAAAAAGGTTGTCAGAAAGTTCTTGGCGGCACACTACTAAACGAGTTGTTCTCAAACATAATAGAAAACTCCATTCGACATGCGGAATGCAACGTGATACTGATAAAAACAATCGAAGACAAAAACAAATGTCAGATAGTTATAGAGGATGATGGACAAGGATTACCAAGACAAACCAAAAAAATATTCAACAAAGGCTTTAAAAAAGGAGAAAACGCCGGTTCAGGTCTCGGCCTATATTTCGCTAAAACAATAACAAACCGATACAACGGTGAGATATCTGCTGAACAATCAGAAAAAGGCGGGGCAAAAATCAAAATAGAGCTACAGAAACCAAAAACACAACAACCAAATAAATAAATTAGAGTAGTTTATTTTAAATAATTAAACAACCAACTTAACTAAGTTGTTTAAGCCTGGAGTGATGATTTTTTGTCTTTCGAAGGACATCCTACCCACGAAATCCAAGAAGGAAAAACCGAGAGTTTGAAGGGAAAGAAGATTGTTTTAGGTGTTACAGGCAGTATAGCAGCCATACTCTCAGTTAAACTATCACGTGAATTAATTAGACATGGAGCCAGTGTTCAAGCAATATTAACAGATTCAGCACAAAACATAATACATAAAAACGCACTTGAATACGCCACAGGCAGATCTGTAGTAACCGAACTCACCGGAAAGGTCGAACACGTGAGAGACCTATGTGGACAATGCAATGCAGACCTATTCCTTATCGCACCTGCAACCGCAAACACATTAGGCAAAATCGCTGGCGGAATAGATGACACAACAGTCACAACCTACGCCACAACAGCTTTATCAAGAAACATACCAACAGTCATAGTTCCAGCTATGGACCTATCGATGTATAGACAGCCTTTCGTGAAAGAAAACATCAAACAGCTCAAGGAAAAAAAACTGCATTTTGTTGGACCTAAAATCGAGGAAGACAAAGCAAAAATGGCATCTATACACGAAGTTGTCGTTGAAACAAGACATTTATTAGGGCCAAACGACCTAAAAGATAAAAAAGTATTGGTTACTGGAGGTGCAACAGCCGAACCTATAGACGACGTTAGGATACTTACAAACAGAAGCTCCGGTAGGATGGGGGTTGAGATAGCTAGAGCTGCCTACCTACGTGGAGCGGAAACAAAACTGATATTAGGTAGGTCCTATGTTGAAAAGCCAGTTGGAGTGGAGACAAAGCATGTTGAAAGTATAAAGGAGATGGAAACAGAAGTCATGAACTCCCTCAAAGATGATTATGATATATTTATTTCATCTGCCGCCATCTCAGACTTCATACCGAAAAAAGTGGATGGAAAAATACAGTCCGGAACTCCGAAAAAAATAGAACTAAAGCCATCAGAAAAGATAATAAGGAAAGCAGCTAACAAAAACCCAGAACTAAAGGTTGTTGGATTCAAACTGGAGCCAACAATAGAAGAAAGCCTTAAATCCGCAAACAAAAAACTAATAGAAATGAATTTAGACCTGATAGTTGGAAACCCAGTTAAAACGATGGGTAGCCAGAACATAGACGCACACATAATAACAAAAAACACCAAAAAACACATAAAAGGCGGTAAACAAAGAGTAGCGAACGAAATATTCGACCAACTAAACAAACAAAAATAAAAAAAACCTTTATCCCCGGTTTATGTTATCCTTATCTTCATGTTTTTTTAAGAGTTATTAGGAACTTAACTCCTTTTTCACTGTCTTTTAATTCAATATCTCCGTTATAGTGGTTTATTATTTTTTCAACAAGGTGTAGGCCTAGACCGGTTCCGCCTTTACTGCTGAATCCTTTTTCAAATACATGTTGTCTGTTGTTTTCTGGGATTCCTTTTCCGTCGTCTTGGTAGGTTATACTGCATATATCTTTGTTGGTGGTTGAGGTTATCTCTATTTTACTGCAGTCTGCGTGTTGTATAGAGTTCATTATCAAGTTTTTAAAGACTTCTTGAAGCATTGAGCCGGCCATGACTGTACAATTATTTACATCTGTTTTTATTTTTATGTCGTTTTCTTGAATCTCTTGTTTATAATCGTTTATTGAGTTTGTTATTACATTTTGGAGTTCTGTTGGAACGGTTTGTTCTTTTTTAATCTTCTCGATGCTCTGTATTTTCTGTATCAGTCTTTTTGTATCATCTATCGAGTTGATAGCTTTATTGATGTAGTTTTTCATGTTTTTCTGGTCGCTATCGATTTTTTCATTTAATAGTTCTATGTATCCCTCCATCAACTGGATTTTGTTTTTAAGGTCGTGGTTCATTGTAGACCTTATGAACTCGGCCCATTCTTCTGCTTTTTTACGTTTAGTTATATCGATATGCTTGACAACTGCATACCGTTGATTTAATTCGATACCTGTTACTTCACATATGAACCATCTTTTGGTTTCAGGGCTATGGCAGGGATACTCAATTTTATCAGTTGTTTTATCTCCATTTAGAACACGCTTTATCTCTTCGCTAACCAACCTACCTTCTATATGGTTTTCATTAACGTCTTCAGCTATCTCTATATAGTTATTACCAACAGCACATTTAGGGTGTTTGAGACCGTTTTCACGGCCAAAATCAATCCAAGACTGGTTTACCCCTACTATATAGCCTTCTCGATCTACAACTGCTATATGGTCATTTACACTGTCTACGACCATGCTGGATAGCCGGTTTAAATCTCCCTGGTCTATGTATTCTTTTTTGAAATGCATCTACACACCTATCTCTTTTACCTTTCTCTTTTATATCATATCTCTATATTGTCCATCATTTATTGGTGTTTTGTTTAATTGATATTTGATATCGATTTTTTTGTTTGTCTATGTTTTTTGTTTTCGGTTTGGTTTGGTTTGGTTTGGTTTGGTTTGGTTTGGTTTGGTTTGGTTTGGTTTGGTTTGGTTTGGTTTGGTTTGGTTTGGTTTGGTTTGGTTTGGTTTGGTTTGGTTTGGTTTGGTTTGGTTTGGTTTGGTTTGGTTTGGTTTGGTTTGGTTTGGTTTGGTTTGGTTTGGTTTGGTTTGGTTTGGTTTGGTTTGGTTTGGTTTGGTTTGGTTTGGTTTGGTTTGGTTTGGTTTGGTTTGGTTTGGTTTGGTTTGGTTTGGTTTGGTTTTTTGGAGGGGTAAAAGTGATAGTGTTTTAGGGTTGTATTTGTTTTGTTGGATTTTTGGTTGGGTTTGGTTTTTTATGCCTTTTGATGTTCTTGGTGAGGATGTTGTTGAGATTGTTCGTGAACGTGGTTTTGATGTAGCTACTGAGCCACAGCGTCGGGCTATTCCTAAGGTTGTTGGTGGTGGGAATTTACTTTTGATTAGTCCGACTGGTTCTGGTAAGACTGAGGCTATTTCTCTTCCTGTTTTGAGTTTGATTGAGGGTGGGGAGGGTATTCAGGCGTTGTATATCACTCCTTTGCGGGCTCTTAATCGTGATATTGTTGGTAGGCTTGAGTGGTGGGGTGATAAGTTGGGTTTGGATGTTCAGGTTCGTCATGGGGATACTACTAGTTATCGGCGTAGGCAGCAGGCTTTGGATCCACCTGATTTGCTTGTTACTACGCCTGAGACTTTACAGGCGATTTTACCTGGTTCGAGGATGCGGGAGCATCTTTCAAATGTACGTCATGTTATTGTTGATGAGATACATGATTTAGCTGATTCTAAACGTGGGATTCAGTTGTCTCTTGCTCTTGAACGGCTTGAGGAGGCTGCTGGTGGGTTTCAGAGACTTGGTTTGTCGGCTACTGTTGGGAATCCCAGGGATATTATGAACCTGCTTGTGGGTGTTGACCGGGGTTGTGAGTTGGTTTGGATCGAGGCTTCGGAGCCGTTTGATTTTTTGATTGAATCTCCATTGCCTGAAACCGGTGTTGATCGTGTTAAACGTAAAACTATGTTGTCGAGGGAGATGTCAGGCCATTTAATGCGCATGATTGAGTTGATAGAGAGCCATAAATCTACTTTGATTTTTGTTAACACGAGGCAGATGGCTGAGACGTTATCGAGTCGTATGAATTTGTTGGATAGAACGGTTGGTGTGCATCATGGTTCTTTATCTAAGGAACGTAGGATCGAGGTTGAGGATAGTTTTAAAGACGGTGGTTTGGATGCGTTGATCTGCACCAGTTCGATGGAGTTGGGTATCGATGTTGGTCATGTAGATCTTGTTATACAGTATAACTCTCCAAGGCAGGTTTTTAGGTTGTTGCAGAGGGTTGGTAGGTCTGGTCATTCGATTGAAAAGGATTCTAAGGGCGTTGTACTCTCTAGTAATCCTGATGATATTGCTGAGTCGGGAGTTATAATAGAGAAGGCTTTGAATAATGATTTGGAAGATATTGTTCCTAGAACTATGTGTTATGACGTTTTAGCCAACCAAATATCGGGGTTGGCTCTTGAAGTTGATGACCTAACTTTGGATAGGGCGTACAGGTTGGTTAAAAAGGCATATCCATATAAAGATCTAACTAAAGATGGTCTAGAAAGGGTTTTGAACCAATTGAGTCAAGCTAGAGTAGTTTCTTTTGAAGATAATATGGTTAAGAGGCGTGGTTCAACCTGGAAATACTATTACTCTAATTTAAGCATGATTCCTGATGAGAGTACCTATGAAGTGCGTGATATAGCTAGTGGTAGGCCGCTTGCAAGGCTTGACGAGAGTTTTGTTGCAGGTTTTGCTAAACCTGGTGAGGTTTTTATTACCGAGGGTAAGATGTGGCGTATCCTGAGTATGGAAGATGATAAAATAAAGGTTGAAGAGATAAAAGATCCTCAGGGAACTATTCCTACTTGGGTAGGTGAGGAAATACCTGTTCCATACATGGTTGCTCAATCTGTAGGTAAGGTGCGTAGAGAGGTTAAAACAGCGATAGAGAAAGATGAGAAGGTTGATTTTGATAGCCTACGGCTATCTGGTGAGTCGGTTGATAAAATAATTGATGTGGTTGGTAGGCAGTTGGATAATGGATTTCCTGTACCTACAGATAAAGAGATTGTTGGTGAGTTGGGTAAGCGGGAGGTAATATTGAATTGTTGTTTTGGCCACAGGGTGAACAAGACTTTGGGGCAGGCGGTTACCTCCTTACTGGCCTCACGTATCGGTGGTAGTGTTGGCTTGGATGTTGATCCATATAGGATTACACTTAAATTACCGGGTAAGACACGTACCTCAATAGTTAAAGAGGTTTTTCCGGTTGACCCCAGTCATTTGGAGCCAATCTTGATGATGTCGTTGAAAAATACCTCTCAATTCAAGTGGGAGTTGATGAAGGTTGCTAAGAAGTTTGGTGTTGTGAGGAAGGATGCTGAATATACTTCATATGACACTGAGAAATTACTGGAGATATACAAGGATACTCCTTTGTATAAAGAAGCTATGAAGGAGATTTTAAACTACAAACTCGATATAAAAACTTCTAAAGAGGTATTAAACGCTATTGGCAGTGATATCTCGGTATCCTGGAAGAATGGCCATTCACCTATCGGTCGGTTAGGCAAGGAAAGTGGGGTTGACTTGATTTCTCCTGAAGAAACCGATGAAACAATTATCCGGACGATTGAGGAGCGGATAAAGGATGACCGTACACTTCTTTTCTGCATACACTGTGGTGACTGGAAGACCACCAAGAAGATAAGGCATGTTCGAGGCGACCCCGAATGTCCAGTATGTGACTCAAGGTATATAGCTGCTTTAAAGCCATGGGAAGAAGAAAAAATCAAGAAATATAAAGCCGGTAAGAACGATAAGGATGTGAAAAACCTGATAAAAAGCGCAAACATTGTTCTATCCCATGGAAAACAAGGAGTAACCGTATTAGCTGGACGTGGAGTAGGACCTACAGCTGCTTCAAGAATCCTACGTGACCTACCGGAAGGGGAAGGCCTATACCGAAAAATATACAACGAAGAACGTAAATACGCACGCACACACATGTTTTGGGATTAAAAACCCAATAATAAACAACAAAATTGATTTAACGCAGTTAAAACCAAGCAATTATGTTTTTATAGCAATATAACATTATTTAGAGAGATAGGGATAAAATGAATGGATTACCACCAGTAGGCAAAGTTGACAGAGAGTTGTTCGAAAAAACAATATACAATAAACTCGGCGCAAAAAACAAAAAAGTATTGATAGGGCCAGAACACGGCGTAGACGCCTCAGCAATAAAAATAAACAAAAACAAAGCAATGGTCATCTCAGAAGACCCAACATTCTCAATGCCATCAATACAAAACCAGTTCGGATGGGCAGTAGTCCACATATGCGCAAGCGACGTCGCCGTACTAGGAGTCGACCCAGAACTAATGACCATATGCCTACTACTACCCCCAGAAACAGAAGACAGTCAGTTCCAGCAAATCTGGAACCAAATACACACCGAATGCAAAAAACACAACATAACAATCGTCGGAGGACACACCGGAGTCTACCCAGGAATACCAGCACCACTAAACGGCGGAGGAACCGTAATCGGATATGGCAACCCAAAAGACCTAACCCCACCAAGCAACGCCCAAACCGGAGACAAAATAATAATGACAAAAGGACCAGCAATCGAAGCAACAGGAATACTAGCACACAAATCCGAAAAACAACTAAAAACCAAATACAACACCAAACTAATCGAAAAAGCCAAAAAAAGATACCACGACATGACAGTACTAAAAGACGCAGCCATAGCCCGAAAACACTCAAACGCAATGCACGACGCAACCGAAGGCGGAATAATAAACGGAATACACGAAATAACACAAGCATCAAAAAAAGGATGCAAAATACACAAAAACAAAATACCAATACCCCCCGAAATAAAAGCCGTATGCAACCACCACAACATAAACCCACTAACCTCCATAAGCGAAGGAACATTACTACTCACATGCCCACCAAAAAACACAAACAAAATACAAAAAAACCTCAAGAAAAACAACATACAATCATGGATAATCGGAGAAATAACACCACAAAAAAATGGAACAAAAATAATCAACAAAAACGGACAAGAAAAACAACTAAAACCAGTTAAAACCGACCCATTCTGGAAAACATTCTTCAAAAAACAGCCAGAAAAGTGATAAAAATGGATACTAAAACAGAAAGAGAACTACTAGGAGGACTACTACAAGCAACACACCTAATAGAAAAAACACCAACATTCAGCAAACTAATACCAGAAGTAAGAACAAACATCGTATACTGCCAACCAAACGAAACAGACCCAAAAAAAGTAGCAGCAATCAACGGAAGAATAACAACCATCAACGGAAAACCAAAAGCCTCAGGCAAACCAAAAATAGGATGCTCCGACCACATGGCCCGAGCACTAATAGAAATAAAAAAACACCGACCCGAAATACAAGCCGGAATCAACCTAAGATACAACAAACAAACAACAAAAGCAATCAAAAAAACAACCAACACCAAAATAGGTAAAATAGATCGACAGAAAGAACCAACACCACACAAAAAAGGCGAAAAAAAATCAATGCCATGGAAAATCAAATACCTACACCAAAAATACGGAGAAATACCAGACATCTTCTACGAAACACCAGGCCTAGGAAAAGAACCACTATACGTATACATAGGAAAAGACCCATATACACTAACCAAAAAAACAATAAAAATATCAAAAAACATAACAAAACACACCCACAAAACATAAAAAAACCATAGTAAAATGCCAAAAAACAATACAATAAAAACAAAAAGAAAAACCACAACAAAAATAAACAAACAAATAAAGGAGTTAGAGCGCAAGCCAGAGCCAAAAAAATCCTACAAAATACTAAAAACCGCTATAAACAACCCAGAAAACCTAACCAACCACATACCCAAAATAATCAAACTAACCAAAACAACACCATGGATAGTTAAACACGACCTAACAACCGCACTAACCTACATCACACAACAACACCCAACCCAGATGACACCACACCTACCAAAACTAATAGAAACACTAGAACAAGACACAACAACCAGAAACAACACACTACACATACTCAACATCATATCAAAAAAACAACCCCAAAAAATCAATGAATACCTACCAAAAATCCAAAACCACACAACAGACAACGAAACAAAACTACACACAACACAAATACTCGCAGAAATAACAGAAAACCACCAAATAAAACCAAAACACATAAAAAACCTATCACTACAAAACAAAAACCAACAGATAACAAAAAACACAACAACCATACTAAAAAACACCTCCAAACACAACCCAGAAACCATACAAAAATACACAAACGAACTAATAAACCAACTCAACCACAAAGACGATGAAATAAGAATCAACACCACACAAACACTCAAAAACATAGCAAAACACAACCCCCAAAAAATCACACCCTACACAAACCAAATAACAAAAAAACTCGAAGACCCCCGATGGAGAGCAAGAGCAAACACAACCTCAACACTAAAATACATAGCAAAACACAACCCCCAAAAAATCACACCCTACACAAACCAAATAACAAAAATGCTAAACGAAGAATCATGGGTAATACAAGCAGACGCAGCAGAAACACTAAAATACATAGCAAAACACAACCCCCAACAACTAACAAAACACATACAAAAAATCACACCACAACTAGAAAACCAATCGATAAGCGTACGCAAAGAAATAACCAAAACAATAAAACACATAACAAACGAATCACCAGAAACCACAAAACCATACACCCCCCAAATAAAAAAACTAATCAACGACAACTACAACGAAATCCAGCTCGACGCAGCAAGAATACTCAAAAAACTAGGACACACAAAACCAATACAAAAACTCGACAAAATAGACAAAAAAAGACTCTAAAACAAAAAACACAGACACACAACAAACAAATAAAGCCTATACAAAAACCAAAAAAAACAGCCCAAAAAAATTTTCGAGTAGTTTTACACTCACCTTGATATAAAAATGTCTTTAATTAAAAACCGCGACCCAAGACTGTGGTTATATGAACTATTAAATCAGTATGACAGAGTTAGTTATTATAGAGTTATTCTTTTCGTAGCTGGGTTTTCCTACCTATTTTTTGGAGTTTTCTATACTGCCTATGGGTTGGAAGACCCAATGGGAACCACATCTCGATTGATTGCAACTATCATTCTACTATCTATCTTTCTATTAAGTTACTTGTTCGATATCGTAAAAAAACAATTAACCAACCTCATGTATTTGGTTGTTTTTATCGGTTTTACACATCTTATCTACATGTCGTACCTAAATGATTTTTCCTTTAATTTTGGGTTAAGCATACTGATTGTTGGGTTAATAGTTAACCTGATTTTCAAAGGCACCAACAAACTCAAGCTATTCAATCTATTTATATTTCTGGCTGTAACTATCGCGTTGTTTCTTTCAAATCCGGTTGTAGATATACCCATCTACCTAAGTGGTTTGTTTTTAATACTCGGTGGTTCCTACTTCTTGAGCCGAATTAACCACCTAAACAGGGTTCGTTTAGAAAATCTGTTCCAAAAATCATCAATCGGTTTGATAGAACTTACCAACGAAGGCAGAATACTAAGAGCCAACCAAAAAACAAATGAAATCCTCCAAACAGAGAAAGATGGTCTATCCTGCAATGATTTAATAGAACAGATCGATCTAAACTACGATGAAAAACATGGTATCGAAAAAATCAAAGTAAACGACAAAAATATCTGGATAGAGTACCACTTAAACCCTCTCAACGATTTAAATGGATTTCATAGATATATATTAAGTTTAAACGACATTACCGATAAGAAAAAAGCAGAAAAACGGAGAAATTTGGTTGAAGAATTGTTAGAGCATGATATCAAAAACAAACTGATGGTGATGGATGGATACATACACCTCCTAAAAGAGACAAACCCATCCGAAAAACAAACAAAACACATAAATAAGATCGAGAAAACAGAAGACGAACTAAAATACCTCATCAACAATATAACACTACTGAAGAAAGCCGACCAAATAAAAAAAACAAAAATCGACCTAACCAAAACAACCGAAAAAACAATCGAAAAACTCCAACACAAACTAAAACAAAAAAACATAAAACTAGAAACAGATTTACACAACGAATTACAAGTAAATGGAAATGAAATACTAACAGAAGTAATTAAAAACATTATAGAAAACGCCATACAACACTCAGACTGCAGCAAAATACGTATAACAACCAAAAAAACAAACGATAAAACAATACTAAATATAGAAGACGATGGAGCCGGCGTACCCCCTAAACTACAAGAAAAAATATTCCAACAAGGATACACCTCCGACAGAGAACATGGCCTCGGCCACGGACTATACCTCTCCAAAAAAATCATAGAAAACATAGATGGAGAAATAGAATACAAAGACTCAGAACTAGGAGGCTCAAACTTCCAACTAAAACTAAAACAAAAAACAAACCTCTAAATCAAATAAAAAAAATGAGGTATAAGTTAAATTAAATTAATAACCTCTTTTTTTAGGTCGGTTATCAGTTGTATTTTGTTCTATCTCTCCATCAACCGTTATAATTATTTCTTTGGTTTGGATTTCCCTATCTATTTTCTCTATAGCTTTTTCTATTATCTGTTTTGTTCCGTAACAACAGGGAACTTCCATGTGTATATTGGTTATTTTTTCAATTGGATTTTGTTCCAAAATCTTGGTTAGTTTATTTATATAGCTGTCTCGTTCATCAAGTTTCGGACAACCCATCACCAATGGACGTCCTCTGATAATCTGATGTATATCGGGGTAGGTTGGTGTAACGCAGTCGGCGATGAAGACCAGTTCTTCAGTCTGGAAATAAGGTGCCTTAACCGGAACAAGTGTTAGTTGAATCGGCCATTGGTTTAACCGATACTCTTCATCTCCAACCGTTTTTTTATCATCAGTCTGTATCTGAGCTCCAGGACATGAATGAGAAGTTTTCTCTATTTCGTTAGCTTCAAATTCAATAGGTGGTTCGATCCCCAACTCCTTTAGGTGGTTTACTGCAGTCTCCAACAACTCCTGTTGTCCATGGTCGGATAGGTGTTGTAGATGGGTTTTTAGAACGTTTGGGCCTTGTTGAACCATCTTTTCAACAACTTCCTCCTCATTATATGGCTCCACATCCTTCTCCGTTATCTCAATTGCGTTTTTAGGACAATCACCTATACAAGCACCCAACCCATCACAGAAAGCCTCATTAACAAGCATTGCCTTACCATCAATTACTTGAATCGCACCTTCTGGACAAGCTGGTATACATTCTCCACACCCATCACAAATCTCCCGATCTATTTCAATAACATCTCTTTTAACCAATACAAACCAACCCCCAACTAATCAAACCCTCAATATTCAATTACCTATCTTTATCACTGTATTTACATTTGTTTTTATGTCCGTTTTTTTATCATTGTTTTTTGAATTTTGTGAAGCTTTTTTTGATGTTTTTTACTTTTGGGTGGTGTAGGTAGTCTATGCTTGTTCCGTTTGCTTTTTTGATTTCTATGTGGTTTATTAGTTTTTTGTATTTTCCACCATGATATCCGTCTGCAACAACTGCGTATCCCTGCGCCGTCTTCTTCGTTTTTTCGGCTCCAGGCAGTCCATCCATCTCCCTTAAATCGATGTTTTTGAGTTTGTCTTGGAGTTCATCTGTTATTTCGGGGTGGTTTTTGAGTCGGCCGGACAACAAAACCAGTTCATCTTTGTTTTTTAGGGATTTTACTCCTTTTACGATTCCGTCTATCATTGCGTCGAAACCCAGTTTAGCCTCTGGTTTATCCAGTTTTTCCATGAGTTCTTTGGGTGTCTCTACCCCTGCTATTGTTTGGGCTCCTCCTTGGAATACGTCTTGTTTGTCCCAGGTTTTACCGAGCTGCACCACCTCTAGGTCCAGGGTGGAGGCGGTTAGGAATCCGGGTCCTGGCATTGTTGTGCCACCTAGGCCATCAACAACCTTGCCACCCCGTACCTTGATTATGGAGTTGTAGCCAAAACCCATCTCCAAAACAAGACAATCAACATCTTTATAATCTATTTGGTTTTTTTGTGTTGTGGTGTGGATTCCGAGTGTTGTTACGGCTAGTTTGTCGGCGGTGCCCATGTCGATTTTATTCAGTTTTTTGTGTTTTGGAACTGTCTCTAAATTTATTACGCCTGGTATGAATATGATTTCGGATTTTAGTTTTTTCATTTGTTTTATTGATTCTGTCATTGCGTGGTATAGTTCGGCTCCGAAAACACCGTTTTTACGGGCTCTTTCGATGAATACTTTCTCTGTTAGTAGTATGTAGTTGTAGTACCATTCCTCTAACCTTTTTTGTGGGATTTCGTTGAGTTTGGTTGGTTCTACGCCGTATCCGGAGGGAGCTGCAATCAGGTCTGGCTCTCCGGTTTCTTTGATTGTGTTAATGAGTTTTTCTGGATTTTCTGCAACCTCCATTGTGTCCACTGTTTTTTCGTAGTAGACCTCTCCGTTTTCAAGGCCACATACATCCATGCTTTTAGTTCCTGGGTCTATGCCAACTACCTTCATACACAACTTAATTGTTTTATTTTGCTTTAGAACTTCTCTAGATATCTGTTTATTTCCCAGTTGTTTACGTATGCTTTGTATTGATCCCACTCTGTTTTTTTGGGGGTTTAAAACCTGTGTTTTTAGTTTTTTGAGTTGATTTATTAATGAGATATAGGTGTTTTTGGAAAATCACTAGGTAAGAAAACAAATATACATAGTAGCTAGATATGGCCAAAAAGTAGACTTTTATTTCGGCACATTTTTTGTTGTTGGTTTTTTCCATCTATTTTTTAATCTATGATATAGTCGGGTTTTTTTAGGGTGGTTTTAGTTTTGTGAATGGTTCTAGGTTTATTTCTGGTAGGGCTGGGTGTATGTGCATTGCGTTGAATATGGTTTGTGGGTTTCCTCCTGCGGCCATTACTGTTATTATTTCTTGTATTAGGGTGGGTGCGTGTGGTCCGATTATGTGGTGTCCGAGTATTTCTTTTGATTCTTTTTTTACTATTGTTTTTACGTATCCTGTTTTTTCTTCCATTGCTTGGCCTTTGGCTACTTCGTTGTATCTTGCTTCTCCGATTAGTATGTCGTGTTGTTGTTTTGCTTGTTTTTCTGTTAGGCCGACTGAAGCTATCTGTGGGTTTGAGTATATTGCTTTTGGGTTGGCTGTGTAATTCATTTCTATTTCTGTTTGGTGGAAGGCGTTTTCACTTGCTATGTTGGCTTCTCGGTTGGCTGTGTGTTTGAACATGTGTTTTCCTGTTGCGTCGCCTATTGCCCATACGTTGGGTTGGGTTGTCTCCATTTTTTTGTTGACTTTTATGTAGTTTTTTTGATCGGTTTCTATATCTGTGTGTTGGAGGTTGAGTAGGTCGGCGTTTGATTTCCGGCCTGTGGCGACTAAAACAAGTTCGGCGGTGAACTCTTTTTCTTCGTCGTTTTTGGTTGCAGTTACCTTTTTTTCTCCATTTATTTTTTTGATTTCTCTGGCTGTTGTGTTTGTATGTAGGTTGAGTTTTTTGTTGTATGTTTGTTTTAGTATTTTTTTGATGTCGTGGTCCATGTTTGGTATTAGGTCTTTGTTTCTCTGCAGTATTGTTACATCGGTTCCCATTGAGTTGAAGAAATGTGCATACTCTATGGATATATATCCTCCACCGATTATTATGATTGAACTTGGTTTTTCTTCTATATTGAGGATTGTTTCGTTTGTATAGGTTTTTACTTCGTCAATTCCTTTTATCGGTGGTTTGTTTGCTCGGGCTCCGGTGGCTAGAAATATTTTATCGCCTTTTATTATTTGGCCATCCACCTTTAGTTTGTAGTTATCTATAAACCGGGCTTTTTTATTATGGAAGTCAAGGTTTTCTATCTCTGTTAGATTTTTTATGGTCGTGGATGAGTTTTCTTTAACTTTTTTACGCATCCGCTCCATTATGTATTTGAAATCGATTTTTTCGATATTTACTTCGATTTTCAGTTTTTCAGCCTTTTCTTTCATTGAAACAATGTCGGCTGGATAAGTTAGTAGTTTAGTAGGTATACAGCCATAGTTAAGGCATGTACCACCAAGACGGTCTTTCTCTATAAAACAGACAGAGTAGTCATGTTGTAATGCTACATCAACTATATGGCTCCCAGAACCACCGCCAACAACAACCACATCATATTTCTTCATTAAAAAACTCCTTAATGAAAATAGTTAATAAAACATTCAATATTATTGTTATTGTTTTTTAAACATTATATTTAAAAACATTTTTTTGGGTTTGGTTTTGTTTTGGGTTTTGGGGTTTTGTGGGGGTTGATGATTTATAGGTTTGGTTATATATTTTTGTTTTGATGTTTGATCAGTTGTTTGAGGCGGTTCCCCCTACGATTGTTAAGTTGGTTGCTGCTACGTTGTTAGGTTTGTTTTTAGGTTTGGAGCGTGAGTGGTCTGAGAAGCCTGCTGGTATTCGTACTTTTGCTTTGATTTCTTTGGTTGGGAGTGTTTTTGGTATTTTGGGTTTTGAGTCGGTTATTGCGATGGGGGTTTTGTTGATTGTTGCGTTGGCGGTTTTGGTTGGGTATAGGAGTGTTCGGGAGAAAGAGTTGACGGGTTTGTTTTTAACGACCAGTGTTTCTATGTTGGTTGCGTATGGTGTTGGTGTTCTTGTTGGTTTGGGTTTTTATCTTGAGGGAGTTACTATTGCTTTTTTAACTGCTTTGTTGTTGGTTCTTAAGAGGGAGTTGCATGAGTTTGCTTTAAATTTAACTAGAGAGGAATTGAGAAGTGCGACTGAGTTTGCGATTATATCTTTTGTTATTTATCCATTGCTTCCTTCTGAACCTTTTGGCCCTTGGAATGCTATTGATGCTCGGTTGGTTTGGCTGTTGGTTATCGCTATCAGTGGTATTGGTTTTTTAAATTATATATTGGTGCGTGAGTATGAAGAACGTGGTTTTTGGGCTACGGGTTTTTTCGGTGGTCTTGTAAATTCTACTGCTGTGGTTGTATCGATAACTAACCGGGTGGGTGAGTTTAGAGGTAGTGATAGAACGGCATTAAGCACTATTTTATTGGCGAACAGTGCAATGTCCTTTCGGAATCTGGTGATTGCAGTACTGTTTGTACCAGCTATCATAATTGATGTGTTGGTTCCATTAGGTTTGATCTGTTTGGTCGGTATATTTCTTGCTTATTATACAAATCCATTTAACGGTGGGGTGGGTCCAGCTGGATTGAAATCTCCATTTAACATAAAAAATGCCTTGTTGTTTGGAGGTTTTTTCCTATTTGTATTGTTGTTTTCAGCATGGGCAAACGCTAGTTTAGGTGAGACTGGTTTCCTAATCACCATGGCTTTAGCTGGGTTGGTCAGCAGTGGTTCTGCGACAACAACGGCAGTTGCAATGTTTGGAACCGGTCAGATTGTGGGGCCGATGGCCGCTTTAGGCATTATAGTTGGAACTATAGCCAGCATAGTTGTGAAAATAGTGTTTGCTGCAATCAACGCTAGAGAAATAACAGTCTCCGTTTTGTTTTGGAACTTAACATTAATTTCTATCGGCCTTTTAGGTGTAGCCCTCTTAACAATAATCTAAAATTGTGTTACACCTGCATTACAGCTTCTGTTTTATAAGTAGTTGTGTGTTGTATTGTCAGTTGGTGAAGTAAAATGAGGTACACAAGATACCGATGTGAATCTGAGAACGGTGGTTTGACACATTTTGTCACGAAGGGAGATGACGCTCCCTTCTAACCCCCTATTTTTTTGGAGGCCCTTTATATGTGGATTGAAGAAGATACTTATTATGACCCTGAAACAGGTTTCTATTGGTTTAGAGAGGCACCAGATATCAGTGACATAGAGAGCGAGCTAGAGCAAGAGATTGAGGATTATAGGTTTGAGAAAAACATCGAGTTTGTCTATTTTAATGTAACTGAAGCGTGCAATGCAGACTGTCCATATTGTTATGTCCCCAAAGAAAAAAGAGAAACCGGCATATCAATGGATGAACAAGAAGTCAAGGAGATTATGGATAGATTAAAACAAACAAATGTCAAGAGAATTTTGTTCCACGGTGTAGAACCGTTAATAAAAAAAGAATTAATTTTCAATATAATGGAAAGCTATCCAGAGTTTGACTACGGAGTTCAAACAAACGGTTTATTACTAGAAAAAACGGACATCGACTTCCTAACCGACATTGGTGCAAACATCGGTTTATCACTTGATGCACCCGACCCTAAAGTAAACGATTTCTTGAGAGGCGACGGACATTATGAAAACACAATCAACCTACTCAACGAACTAAAAGGATATGAAGGACTCAGCGTAATAACCACAATCAACAAACACAACGAACACCTACTAACAGAAATGGTCGATCTACTCTCAAACTACGTAGAAACAGTATTAATGAACCCTGTAAGAGGAACCAGTCAAGGAGGAAGAGACCTAAGACCCAACAACCTAACCGAAAACTTCCTAAACGCAGTAGAAAGAGCAATGGAACACACCAAAAACGGAAACAGAACAGTAATCGGTGACTACGCAAACATCATATTAGGAATAATAGCACCAGCAAGCCGTGTACTACAATGCGATGTCTCACCCTGCGGAGGAGGCCGACGATTCATATCAATCACCCCAACCGGAGTCTACCCATGCACAGAATTCATAGGCATAGAAGAATTCAACAAAGACCTAGAATCCGCATTAAACCACACATCATTCAAAAAAATAACAGAAAGAAAAGTAGAAAACATCACAGAATGCCAAGACTGCGAATACAGACACCTATGTGGAGCACCATGCCCCGCAGAAATATACGCAGCCGAAGGACAAATAAACAAAGAAAGCCCATACTGCGAATTCTACAAATCAATAATAGAACACGCATTCAAAACAATCAAAAACAACGAAGAAAAACACATAATAAAACTCGACAAACTAAAGAAAACACACGAAATCAAAACACCACAAACACCACAAACATAACCAACCTTTCTATATCAAACAAATCAGAAAAAACAAGGACAAAAAAACCAGAAGCCCCGTCCAATAGGCCGGGGCCCAAAATCACAGTTAAATAGCCCTCACCATACCTTCGAAAGATCATCAAACATAATAGATACAATCAAAGTTTATTTACATCTGTATATACATAACAGATATTATGTTAAAGATTATTGGTTATGCATTAGTTTTACCGATTCTAGCTCTAGCTGGAGCTGTTGCAGGAAGTTTCATCGGATTAGGACCATTATATGGAGGTATAGCCGGAATAATAATCGGTCTAATAGGAATATCAATCATAATAAGCATACTATCAACTCTATTATTCCTAATCCAGGTCTTAATCTTCGGAGGCTTCCTACTCCTAACAGTAGCCATAGGAGGATACCTCGCAACAATACTAACGCTAAACCCATTAATAGGTGGAGTCGTCGGACTCATCATAGGTTTAATAGCAATGAGCCAAGTTGTAGGCTAACACTAAACATCCACCCAAAGATAAATGAACTATGCAATAAGACCTAAGGTTAAGGTCACTTTTTCCTCTTCCTAAAATAAGAGGATCTTAGCTTTGATTTATGATAAAATAACAAGTATAACTGAGGTAGTTAGTTAAAAACGAATTGAACGGGATTAATTACCAACTACCTACTTATCTAATTTTCTAACGTTTTTAGTTAGGTTAACTAGAAGGTTACCTATGTGACATACTCCCCTCCCTGAAGGAAGAGGATCTTAGCCCTGTTTAGATAAAATTATTTAGTTTATTTTAGTTGGTTTTTGTTGGTTTTTTAGAGTTCGTTTCCGTATTGGTTTTTGTGTACGATTTTGGTTAGTGGTTTTCTTTCTGATTTTCTTTGTTTTTGTTTTGGGTGTCCTATGCATATTATGGCCATTAGTTGTAGGTTTTTTGGGGTGTTTAATACTTTATGGGCTTCTTTTTGTTTGTTGAGTATTTCTCCGTTCCATACTGCTCCTAAGCCGAGTGAGTGTGCTGCTAGTAGCATGTTTTGGCATGCTGCTCCTACTGCTTGTATGTCTTTTGTTTTGTTGTATGATTCGTTTTCGTCTAGCAGTATTGCTATTAGGGCTTTGGATGTTTCCATTGTTTGTTGGTATTTTGTTAGGGTTGCTAGTCTTGAGATTTGGTTCTGGTCGTCTATCAATATGAAATGCCATGGTTGGTTGTTTAATCCACTTGGGGCCCATCGACCTGCTTCTAGAATGCTGTAGAGCCGGTTGTTGTCTACTTCTTGATCCGTGTACTCTCTGATGCTACGTCGATTTACTATACAGTCTAATACATCGCTCATATCAATTAATTAATTTCTCCAGACAATAAGAATTTTTAGGAATAGTTTACCTATTTCACACATTTTTGTTTAGATTTTTGTTTTTTAGGTGGTTTATGTGGTTTGTTTACCATGGCTCGTCTTTTAGTTCTAGTTTATATGCGATTCGGTTGACGGTTAGGTGTATTATTGGGGTTAGTATGAAGGCGAGTAGTAGTATTTGTGGTGTGAAGTTTGTTGTAAACCATGTTGGATGTAAGATCCATGTTATAGCTAGACTTCCTATTAAAAAATCGAGTTGGTCTACTCCTGGAAATGGTGCTCCTCGCTTTTTATTTAGCCTTCTTTTTATAAAACTGAAAAACATATCACCGATTAATGCTCCAAAAGCGAGTGTTGCAACGATAAAAATGCTTTCATTGAATGTAGGTAGGTTTAAGGTTGGAGCTAAAAAGATCTGGGTTGTTCCAACTATTGTTCCACAAAATCCTCCTCCAATGAAACCTTTTATAGTTTTTCCATCGCCAAGCAACCGGTTTCCATCTATAAAGTTATATTTAAAGTCGATTGGTGTTTTACCTTGGAACAAGACAGCAGTGGAGTTAGGAACATAACTTGGGATCACCAGCCAAAGCGCTGTTACAACTATTTCTAGCATCTAAGACACCATCCCCATCTCAAAAAAAGATTTAAGGCTTGATTCAAGGATAAAAACAAAAAAACTCATTAAAATCTAATTACCAAAATACCTATATTAACAAAAAACTTTCCAATAAAAAAATATTGAATAAAGTTTTTTCTTGGCAATTTTTTTTCGACTACTAGATATATGAAATTGGTGAACTCGATTCCTGTATGTTTCAGGGTTTGGGTCTATAGGTTTTTTATTGTCTATTTTTTGGATAGTTTTATATTTGTTGATTTCTTATTTCTTTTTAGTTATGTCGGTTATATTTACGGATGGGCTAACCAAATCATATGGTGATGTTTTAGCTTTAGAGGATTTGAGTATTGAGGTCGGGGAAGGAGAGATTTTTGGTTTTCTTGGGCCGAATGGTTCTGGTAAGAGTACGGCGATTAATATTTTGTTTGATTTGGTGAGGCCTTCTAGTGGTTCTGCGTCTATTTTAGGTTTTGATTGTCAGAGTGATAGTGTTGAGGTTAAGAAGAGGACGGGTTTTCTGCCTGAACGGTGTGGTATATATAGTAGGCTTTCTGGGCGGAAGCATATTGAGTTCGCTATTAAGTCTAAGGGTGTTAATGATGATGTTGAAGAGGTTATGAAGCGGGTTGGTATACTTGATGCTGCTGACCGTAAGGCTGGGGGTTATTCTAAAGGTATGAAGAAACGGCTTTGTCTTGGTATGGCTTTAACAGGTAACCCCGAACTGATTATTTTGGATGAACCTACAAGTGGTTTAGATCCAAATGGTGCGCGTGAGGTGCGTAACATAGTTTTAGAAGAACGTGATAGAGGTGCAACCGTTTTCTTTTCCAGCCATATCCTAGATCAGGTGCAGAGAGTGTGTGATCGAGTAGCGATACTTAAAAATGGAAAACTTATTGCAATTGACAGTATTGAGGGATTGAGGAAAGAGGTTGGTAGTAAATCGGGACTTAGGTTGGTTTTGGAACAAACACCAACTAATTTAAAGGAACAGTTGATGGCTGTAGATGGAGTGGAAAACGTTGGTATAGAAGGCAATAAAGTTGTATTGACTTTGGAGTATGAAGTTTCTAAGAACACGGTTTTAGAAGCTGTTAAAGAATCTGGAGCTGAAGTCTTAGATTTTGAAACCCAGGAAGTTACTTTAGAAGACCTGTTTGCAAGCTATATCTCACGTAAACAAAATTAAAAAAGTATCGATTGAAATGAAGTGGCATTACATAGCTAAAAAAGATTTTGAAGACGCAATACGCTCCAAAGTATTCCTCATACTGATCGGGATATTCATATTGATTGTAGCAGGTGGCGTATACGCAGTATCATTAATACCAGAAGGTTTTTTTAGAGAAGAAATACCGTTAACAAGTGACTTTGCAGTTATAGCACTACAATCAATATTCATCGTTTTCGTACCACTAATAGCATTGGTAGCAGTTTTCAGTTCAATAGCTGGAGAAAGAGATTCCAACAGCCTCCGAGTACTATTAAGCTTCCCATACACCCGTCTCGACGTCGTGCTAGGAAAATTCATCGGAAGAGCATTGGTAGTCACAATACCCATACTAATCGGATTTATAGTAGCAACATTTGTAATAATTGGATTATACGAAGAACTAGCTATAGGCAACTACCTGATATTCATCGCCCTAACAATACTACTAGCCTGGTCATTCATCGGCATAGGAATCGGATTCTCCGCAGCAGCTAAAACACGAACAATGGCAATAGGACTTGCAGCAGGAGTATACCTACTATTCCTAATCTTCTGGGACATAATCTACCTCCTAATACACTACGTCATAAAAGGTGGAGTCCCCGGAATAGGCCAGTGGCCTGAATGGCTAGTTTGGATAGACAGCGTAAACCCAATCTCAGCATTCGGATACCTATCCTCAAAATACATAGGTCTAGAACAATTCCATGAATTCGCAAACCCATTAATGCTAACAGGAAAAGAAACACTCCCATTCTACCTAACAGAACCGGCCTTAATACTATACCTACTACTATGGATGATAGTACCAGTTATATTAGGATACATATACTTCCAAAAATCAGACATCAGCTAAAATCACGAAAAACGTTAAAACGGTGAAAACAATAGAAACCTAAATTACACTAAAATACCTTATACCTAAAAAAAATAGATCGAAAATAGATAACTTCACCATAGTTATAGATTTAAGTGCTTAATGTAGGTGGAGTTGATGTTTGTTGGGAGTTTAATTTAAATTAATTTAAATTACATGTAATTTAGTTTGGTTTTATACTCCCAATCTATTGTTTTTTGTTTGTTTTGTTTTTTATCGTGCTTTGACGTGTGTGGGGTTGGAGCCTCGTTTTTTCATTAGTATTCTGTATCCACAGAATGGACAGCGTACTCCTGTTCGTTCTTGGTCTAGTTCTACGTCTTCGTTACATCTTGCGCATCTATATCCCATTTTTTTCCTCCAGAAATTTTCTATTTTTATTTTTTGTTGGTGGTTTTGTTTATGTTTTTTGTTGGTGGTTTTGTTTATGTTTTTTGTTGGTGGTTTTGTTTATGTTTTTTGTTGGTGGTTTTGTTTATGTTTTTTGTTGGTGGTTTTGTTTATGTTTTTTGTTGGTGGTTTTGTTTATGTTTTTTGTTGGTGGTTTTGTTTATGTTTTTTGTTGGTGGTTTTGTTTATGTTTTTTGTTGGTGGTTTTGTTTATGTTTTTTGTTGGTGGTTTTGTTTATGTTTTTTGTTGGTGGTTTTGTTTATGTTTTTTGTTGGTGGTTTTGTTGTGTTATTTGGTTTGTTTCTGTTGTTATCATTATCCATCTTAGCCATGAGTTGGTTGCTGCTCTTAGTGATGTTGTGTCTTTGGCTTGTATTTGTAGTTGTAGTTTGTTGTTTTGTTTTGTTATCTGTGTTTTGGTTCGGTTGTTTGGTGCGTCTTTTAGTTCGGGTTTTATTGCTTTGTATGTTGTTTTTGGGTTGTTTGTTTTTATTGTGAGTTTTAGTGTGTGCATTTTTTGTGTTTTTGTGTTTTTACTGTGTGTTTATTCTTCTGTTTCTTGTTTGACTTCTTTTAGTGTTCTTTTTACTTTGGCGCCTATTGGTGTTTTTGGTTTGTATGCTCCGCCTGCGGTTTTTTTGCCGCATTTTCGGCATTTCCAGATTCCTGTTCCGTTTCTTTTTAGTGATTTTGTTTTGCATTTTGGGCATTGGTGTGTTGCTTTTGATTCTCTTTCGATTTCGGCGATTTTTTTGCGTATTTTGCTTCCGTATCTTGCTTTGTATCTTTTTGATGGGTCTGATTTTATTTTTTTGGGCATTTTGGGTCACCTTTTTGTTATGTTGTTTTTTATTATTTTTCGTGTTTTTTGTGCTTTTTCTATGCTTTTGTCTACTATGTTGTATATTTCTTGTTCGGTCCATGTTCCTGATTGGCCTTTTTGCATTCCTACTATTTCGTTTTCTGAGTTTGTTATTGTTGTTAGTCTTGTTGTTCCTATCATTTCTTCGTTGTGTGTTGGGTCGAGTAGGATTTCGTTTCCGCATTTGAGGTATGTTTTGCTTACTGGTATTGTTTTTATGTCTATTTCGTTTGTTCCTGGTTCTACTTCGTATTTTTCGTATGGTATGTCTGTTGTTAGTAGGGCTGATATTGCTGCTATGTTGGATACGTCGAATAGGTTTCCGTCGTGGTCTAGTACGTGTATGTCGACGAATATCATCCAGACTTTCTCGCCTTCTGTTATGCTGAGTTTTGTGAAGTCTATTGCTTGTGATTCTCGTATTCCTCTGTCTACGACTCGGGCGATTTCTGTTGCGTATTCTCCTGGTGGGCCTGGTTCGAATGTTGGTGATGCTAGTGCGTTTAGTTCTGCGTTTGTTATTAGGACGCCTTGGTTTGGTGTGTCTGGGAATGGGTCGCCGGTTTCCATTTTGATTCCGACTACGACTTCGGTTTCTCCGAGTTTGACTCTTGCTGATCCTTCGGCTTTTTTGATTAGGTTGGTTTCTATTTGGATGTCTCTTTCTTCGTTGAGGTTTCGGCCGTCTTGTCTTTGGCCTCGTCTTATCATTTCTGTTATGTGTTCTCTTTGTATTTCTGCGATTAGTTCTTCTTCCATTTTAGTTTCCTCCGTATTTGTTTTTTAGGGCTTGTTTTTGTTTTTCGTATAGTTGGTGGCATCCTTTTTTTGCTAGTTTTATTGCTTTTTCGAATTCGTTTCTTGTTAGGTTTCCGTCCATCTGTAGTAGTGTTATTTCTTCGGTTTTTGGCATTATTGCTATTGGGAGGTCTGCTTGTCCGTAGTTGTCTTCGACCTCGTTTACGTCGAGTACTATTGTGTCGTCGACTTTTCCTGATGCGCAGCTGGCTATTAGGTCTCGCATTGGTATTCCTGCGTCTGCACAGGCTACTGATGCTGCTGTTAGTGATGTTGCTCTTGTTCCTGCTGCTGATTCGATTATTTCTACGAATACGTCTATTACTGAGTTGGGGTATTTTTCTAGGAATATGGCTGATTCTAGTGCTTCTTTGCTGACTTTGGATATCTCTCTGTCTCGTCTTCCGGGTCCGGGTCTTTTTCTTTCTGATACGGAGAATGAGGCCATGTTGTATTTGTATCGTACTATTGCTCGGTCGGGTTCTGCTAGGTGTCTTGGGTGGACTTCTCTTGGACCGTATACTGCGGTCATTATTTTGTTGTCTCCTAGCTCTATGTAGCATGAACCGTCTGCGCGGTTTAATACACCGCTTTCTATGTGTATTGGCCTGATTTCGTCAGGCCTCCTACCATCAACTCGCTTACCTTCTTCATCAATAAAACGTTCTGGTTTTTGTTTTGTTTTCATAAAATCACGCTCTTTTATTAAAAAAATCTAGTGTTTTTTTATTTTTGGTTTTTTAGGTATGTTTTTATTTTGTTTGTTAGTCCTGATTTGTGTGCTTCTTGTTCTATCATCTGGATTGCTTTTGTGACTTTCTCTATGTTTTGTTTTTCTCCGTCTATCCATATTCTTCCGTTTTGTCCTACGTAGATCTGGCAGTCTGTTTCTCTTTTTAGCATTGATATCATTGAGGCGTTTTTGCCTATTACTCTGGGTACTTTTGTTGGTGTTATCTGTGTTATTGTTCCTTTTGTTATTTTTTTGAGTTCTTTTCCGTCCATGTTTGCGTCTGCTTGTAGTTCTTTGTCTACTTCGACGATTTCGATTATTGCTGCGTCACCGATCTTTAGGTGTTGTTTGAGGTCTCCTGACTCTATGTATTCTGGGTGTAGTGATACTGGTAGTCTTGCGTCGTAGGGGGAGTTTATGTTTAGGAACCAGTTGTTGAAGCTTATGTCTGTTACTATTCCTATGACTTTGTCTCCTTTTTTGGGGATGTATTTGGATTTGATTGGTAATACTTCTATTGTGTCGTTTCTTTTGTTTTTGAATCCATATATGCTTGAGTATATGTTGTTATCTTCTTTATATGTGTTTTTTCCGGGTTTTAGGTTTTTTCCTATTTTTTCTCCGGGGATTACGGTTTCTCGATGTACCATTTGTTATCAATCTCCATATGCCTTTACTTCTCCATTTCCTTCGGTTATTTCTGCTACCAGGCCTTCGAGTTCTCCTCTGATGCCACCGGGACATTGGATTACTCCTACCCATGAACCGTCGTCTTGCCATTCTTCATCCACGATTTGACCGAAGTTCTGCATCTGGCCGTAGGCGGAGCCTGAGTATTTGCCTGGTATTAGTACTGCGAATTTTTTCTGTTTGAATTTGATTGGTATTATTGGTCTGATTGCGTCTAATGCTATGTCGACTTGTTTATTTACTGGTTCGAATGGGTCTATTCGTACTCCGGCTTCTTCCATTGCTTTTTCTATGCGGTTTGGGGGGTGTGGAGCGTCGTTTTGTTGTGGGTTTACTGCGTTTCTCGCTATCTTGTTGATTACTTTTCTCTTTTTTTGTTGCTGTATCCGTTTTCTCTGTTCGCTTGTTAGCTGTATGTCGCCTTCCTTGATTATTTTCTCTGCGATCTCATTGGGGTCGGTGGTGTTATAGACCTCCGTCATCATCTCGTCGGAGGCTTCATCCCCTCTCGATGCATCTTTGAATATTTTGTCTATAGCGAGTAGGTCGTCAAAATCTACTTCGCTACCGTTTTTAAGAGCTAAAGCCAAATCTGGGTCTACTAGGACTTCGAACCTCGTGCCATGGCTTTCCATTCTAGCCGTTACGGCGTCATCGAGAGAGACCATAAAAAACCACTTTATTCTTCTTCAACTTCTTCAGTTTCTTCTTCTGATTCTTCCAATTCCTCTAGTCTGTCTATATATCCCTGTAGTTCCTCATCAGATAGTTTTTCAAACTTACCTGTCTCAACTCGGGCGATACCGATCTCAAGAGAGTTTACTGTAGGATGTTCATCCAACTCATTGATCAATGCTTCTAAACCAAGCATAATAGCTTCACTTATATCAAGGTCTTCCTCATACTCCTCCTCGAAATACTTCATTATCTCCTGCCGGTTCTCCCCGATACTTGTAGCCTTATACTCCATCATAGCGCCACTTGGATCGGTTTCAAACAACTTAGGACTGTCACCGTCAACACCAGCAATCAACAAGGCAGTACCGAAAGGCCGAACCCCACCATACTGAGTATAGGTCTGCAGGTGTTCACAAACCTTGGTTGTTAAAGTATCAACATCAATCTTCTCTTCATAAGTCATCTGATTAACTTGCGACTCAACCCTTGCCTTATCAATCAAGACACGGGCATCAGCCACCAAACCACTAGTAGCAGACCCAATATGGTCATCAAGACTAAATATCTTCTCAATACTCCGTGGCTCAAGAAGCTCGGTGGAAATCCTTTTATCAACTATCAGTACCACGCCATCCGCGGCTTTAATACCCATCGCAGTCGTACCTCTCTTAACCGCTTCTCTCGCATATTCCACCTGGAACAATCTACCATCAGGGCTAAAAACAGTGATAGCCCTATCATATCCCATCTTTGGACTTTGCTGCATAATTTCACCAATTAATTAAAAAAAAATATATAAATACCTAAATCTACCAAATCATTCATCTTGTTTTTGTATAAATCTTTTCTCCAGCTTCCTCATAGTACCAGAAACACCAACAACATCAAAACGAACCTTCAAACCACCAACACGACGCACACAACCCAAAACACCACTCACATCATCAACATAACCAACATAACAACCCACAACAAGAAACTCCCCATCAAAACCATAAATCCACAAACCAGACTCACCAGCCCAAACACTACCCAACAAATCAACAGCAACATCCCACACACCACCAACCAAATCACCCCTACCAACACTACCCTCACAAACAACACGAACCGCCAAATACCTACGACTATCCCTAAGACAAACCGGCAAACCCAATCAAACCACCTCAAACATCCCCAACACCACCATCACCATCATCAACAACCTCAACACCAGGCTCAACAAACCCAGAACCCCCAACCTCCCTATTAAACTCAACCCTCTCCAAAATAAACTCCCTAGAACTATCAAACAAACCACCATCAAAACCAAAAACACCCAACAACGACCTAAAATCACGAGCCGCCTTAACATCAAACCTATCCCCCGCCAACAAACAAGGAACAACATCCACCCCATACCTACCCAAAACCTCAACATCCTTACGAAAACGCCTAACCAACAAACTACGACGATAACCCCTAGAATCCAACAAAGACTTCAAATCAAAACCAACACCAACACCACACTCACCAGCATCCCTAGCCAAAACATAATCAACAACCCCACCACCACCAACCAACAACAAATCAACCCGACCATCCAAAACAACAGCCCGATCAACCTCACCAACACCCAAACTCCGAACAACAACAAAATCAACCAAATCCCTACAACGACCAACCAAACCCTTCAACTCACCAACAGACCCCGGCTCCAACAAAACACCCCAAACAACATCAACACCAACACCACCCAACTCAGGCAAATCACCCAACAAACCAGGATCAACCAAAAAAACAACCCTATCATAACCAAGACTACCTACCTCCCTCGCCAACACACCAAACCCAGAACCAACATCACAAATTACAACAGACATAAAAACAACACAACAATAATACACCAAACAAATTCAAACTTACGGAAAACAACAAAACAAAACCCAAAACCAAAAACCCCAGAACCAATCAACCACTACTCCACTTCACTTCACTTGAATATGCTTATTATTTAATTTAATTTAATTTAATTTAATTTAATTTAATTTGGTTTTGTTTTGTTTTGTTTATATTTTGTTTTGTTTCTATTTTTGGTTGTTTTTTATTT
>NZ_MRZU01000002.1:172500-180000 GCF_002153915.1 Methanonatronarchaeum thermophilum | reverse complement strand
TATTATTGAGTTTGGTTTCATTGTTTCGAATTCTTCTGTGCTTATCATGTGGTGGGTTTCGTCTGTTAGTGGTACGTGGAATGTTACGAAATCGGCTCGTTCTAGCAGGTTGTTTTTATCGGTTATCTCAACTCCGAGTTCACCTGCTTTTTCTTGTGAGATATAGGGGTCGAATGCGATGACGTTCATTCCGAAGGCTTGGGCTCTTTTAGCTACTTCAGCTCCTATCCTACCTAAACCGAATGTACCTAATGTTTTTCCATATACCTCTTCACCCAGGAACCGGCTTTTCTCCCACTTACCATCCTTCATCGACATATTGGCTTGCGGTATGTTTCTCGCCGCAGACAACAACAAACCCATCGTATGTTCAGAAACAGAGATCGTGCTTGCTTCAGGCGCGTTAATAACAATAATTCCTAACTCAGTCGCCTTCTCAACATCTATATTGTCAACACCTACACCTGCACGACCAACAACCTTAAGCCGGTCACCAGCCATTAAAACCTCTTCATCAACTGTGGTACCACTACGAACAATAATACCATCATAACGACCGATAACCTCAACCAATTCCTCATGCGACAACGAAGTCTCTATATCGATGTCAGCGTTCTCTCTAAGTACCTCAACACCCTCATCATCAATCCTATCACTAATAAGTATCTTCATAATAAATCCCTAAAATACAAACTCGAGAAAAAATAGTTCTAACCCAATTTAACTTTTAGGGAAAAAAACCTAACCCCTTTTTAATAAATTAGTCACCAGTATTCACATACACAACAAAACCAACCAATACAACCAAAAACAAAACCCATAACGCCCAAACCAAAAACCATAGACCCATCCATGCTAACCCTATCAAGAACATCAAGGCAGCAAAATAAAACAATAAGTTACCCACCTTCCTCTTTAAAAAAATCAACCTAAACTTCTATTTTATTGTTTTAGGCATGGTGTTGTATCCAGCTATCAGGTTAACAAAACCAAAGTGCCTCACCAACCCCAAACCAACAAACAACACACCCATTAAAAAATATACTATAAATTCAATCAAAATAACCAATACCTTGACAGCCTCCCTGCACTAAAGCGCGAGGATTCCTCCGTTGGGGGTTCGGCTATGCTGATTCCACGGAGGCAACTTGCGGGTTCGTGCGCACTTCTTTGGGACTTTCGTGAGGGTGTGGTGTCCCCGACCATTCGTGGTCGTCCCACTCGAATCGCACAGGCCGTGCCATCGGCCTGACTTCGCAATCGCTGTTTTCCCGAAGGAACGTCTCTGACGCCGTTGGTCGGCTTCATCCCCGCCCTGAAGGGCGAGGCTTACGCCTCGAATCCTCCGTAATCTTAAGGGATGTGGAAAGGGAGATTGTTAATTTTTTTTAGTGTTCTATCTGGATGTTGTAGGTTTTTTCTGGTGTTGTTTTGTGTATTTGGGTTAGTTTTTGTTTTGTTGTGTGGTTTTGTTTGTGGAGCCATTTGGTTCTTTTTGGTATTGTTTTTGGTCCGAGTACTGCTCCTGGTCTTTCGGGGTCGTCTATGTAGTCTGTTTCCATCATGAAGTTTTGTTTGTTTTTTAGTGCTTTTTTGAGGTTGTCTTTGAATGCTACGATTGAGGGTGTTATTTTGTTTTGTTTTATGTCTGGGTTTGCGAAGTGTTGCACTACTTTGTTTTCGGGTAGTTTTGTTTGTTTTATCATTTTTGTGAGTTCTCTGGTTTTTTGTTGGTTCATTGATTCTGTGTGTAGTTGTATTGGGCAGTTGATGGATGCGGCTTCTCTAAAACCGTGTTTCATGATTTCGTTTGATTTCTCCATTATTTTGGGTTCTACTTTGTAGTGGGGTCTTCCTACTTCTCCGATAGCGATTGCTTTGTTTTCTTCGACGTATTTTCTAGCTAATGTGATTCCTTGTTTCATCATCTCGCTGGCTTCTTCTAGTGTCATGCCCATACCCATCCATTTGGTTAGTTCTGCAGGATGAACTCCTAAAACACTGTATACCTGGACATCTGTTTCTTTATTTGCTTTCTCGGTTAGTTTTATTGTTTCTTCAAATGCCGGTTTATATCCTTCTTGCCTTGGGTCGACTCCGTAGTTCCATGAGGGTAGTGATACATGTATTAGGTGTGTACCACCTGCCTTACTGAACTCCTTTACAGCATCAACACCCTCTCCATCAGGCCTCAAATGCATATGATTATCAAATATCGGAATATCAATCATTATAGTCACCTAAGTTTGATTGTTTTTGTTTGTTAATTAGTCGTTTAGCTGTTTTCCAAGATTTTCTGGTTGAAGGCGGTAACTCACCGTTTTTCTTGAGATATCTTTCGATAAAATTTATTGTTCGTTTGTCATGGGGATATCCAGTTCCCACCTTCATTTTAACTCTGTCTTCAAGTTTCTTAATCTCCCGATCTCTCTCCACCTTTGCAAGGATCGATGCGGCAGATACAATTGGGTAGGCATCGTCTGCACCATGCAATGCATGGAACTCACGGCTACTACCTAACTCCTTTTTAATATTCCTTGCAAACCTATCTTCATTTACATCAGCTGCATCTAACAAAGCAACCTCAAAATCAAGTGGCTCTAACACCTTTGAAAAAGCCTTAACCATAACATCATTCATCGTCATTACCCTACGTAACTCATCAATCTGATCAGCAGAAACCGAAACAACATTATACTCAACAGCCTTCTCCTTAATCTCACACTCCAACCTTTCACGAACACCACGACCAAGCTTCTTAGAATCTCTTAAACCCAAACCTCTAAAAACACTAGGACTCTCCTTAAAACCACCACCATGCCTAACCACAACTGCAGCAACAACCATCGGCCCTAAAACCGGACCCTTACCAGCCTCATCAACACCAACAACAATCATAAATACAACCTATTCCATTCAAAAATAACCTAAAAAAACAAACAAAAACACACAACAACCCACAAACAAAACAACACAAGACAACTCGAAACAAACCAACTTAACATCTAAAAAACCAATTCTTCAAGGCTTTTTTTGAGTTTGTTCTATATTTTATTTGAAATATTTAAGGAAGGGAGGAGGTTTGTTTTTGGGTGTTAGTGCTAGTATGTCTTTGATTTTATTTTATAGTGCTAGTATGTCTTTGATTTTGTCTTTTATCCAGGGGTTTTTGACTGCTATTTTTGTGACAAGTCCTGTTACTGATAGTTCGTCTACGTTTACTCCTTCTAGTGAGTTTACTAGGCTGTTGAATTGTTCGTCGTCTAGTTCTTGGAAGATTTCTTTGATTTTGTAGTATTTTTTGTTTTCTTTAGCGATTTTCTGTCTTTTTTCTTCGTATGGCTGTAGTCCTTTTTTGGTTAGGTCTCCATCATCGATTGCTTTTTTTGCTGTTTCTGCTGCTATTTTCCCTGCTCTCATTCCATTGAGGATTCCTCCACCGGTTACAGGGTTTACTTGTCGTGCTGCATCACCGATAAGCATTATGTTGTCTGCTGTTAGTTCTGGTAGTGGTGCAGTTACCGGTACACCGCCATATACCTCTTCGATCACCTTGCCTCCGTTAAGTTGTGGATGGTTATCTACAAAATCGGTTAGATGTTGGCTTGCTTTCTTATCCGCCATTACAGGGGAGACTCCAAGCCCTACATTTGCTTTGTTGTCTCCTTTCGGGAATATCCATGCGTATCCACCGGGAGCAACATCATTTCCAACAAAGAAATGCGTGTAATCCAAGTCAACATCGTCCAACCCAGTCATCAAATATTGAGCACAAGACTGGATATCGTCTAACTTTAAGTTCGTTGGTATTCCAGCTAGCCGGCCAACACGAGACTCAACACCATCGGCACCAACAACAACCTTAGATTCAACGGTCTCTACACCTCCATTTCTCTGCAAACTAACCTTTACACGCCCATCCTCTCTAGATAAATCGGTTGCTCTCGTCCTTAGTTTAATTTCAGCTCCACTCTCACCAGCCTGCTTAACCAACTCACGATCAAAAATCTTCCTTTCAAGTATATAACCAACCTCGTCTCCAGCGTCATCATCATTCATATCAAAATAAGTCCCATCAGGCGAGTGGATACGAGCACCAACAACCTCCTTAGAAAGAAACTTCTCATCAACATCAATAAACTCCTCAACACTCTTACCCACACCCTCAGCACACCTAACAGGCGTCCCAATCTCCTGACGCTTCTCAACCAAAAGTGTATCCAACCCAAACTCACTAGCAAAACGCGCTGCAGAAGCCCCAGCAGGACCCCCACCAACAACAACTACATCAAACAAACTCACACACCCCCCTCAATAGCTCCAAGGGGACAAGTATCCACACAATTACCACAATCGATACACTCACCAACAACCTCGACCTTATACCCAACTAAGTCGAGAGCGTTCTCCGGACAAACACCGACACAAGCACTACAATGTCCACAGAGCTCATTATCAACTTCAATCATCAACAATACCATTGATAGAATACAACTATAAAATTTTAGGCTAAACCACAACCAAAAAACAACAAAAACAAAAAAAAGATACCAAGAAACTTAAAACAATAAAATATAGAAACAAACCTAACATAATTAAATAAAAAAATATACCTTTTTCCCACCAAACCTCAGATTCAAATTTAAACCTAAAAACAAAAATTTAATAGCGGTAGCAAGGCGAAAGCCCATCGGCTCCAGCCGTTACGAGGATTACAAACAAAATATTTAAAAAAATATAGGTTTTTGTGTTTTTAGGTTTCTAGATGTTTTTTCCTCTATTCTAGTTTTGATAGGTCTTTGTCTATAACTTTAGGCTGCATAATCTGAATTTCATCTCTGTAGGGTAACTCAGGGATTTCATTCCATAGGTATATCGGTTTATTTAAAGCATGAGCATAACCCATCTCTATCAAAACATTACCACCAATATATCCCTCAACTCCATTTTTCGTTAGATTGATAACCAAGACCTTATCAGAGTTCCTTATAGCATCATAATAATAACTCAATGGATCCAGTTCTATAGCCCTATCAACTATATCTCCAGAGCTTTTTTCTTGAAGAATACGCTCAAACGAAACATCACCATCCAAAATCATCTCAGACGTCTTAGGGATAACAACCTCAAAACCCATTCTCTCCAAACTACGCCGAATCTTCCCAATCTCCCTAGTAAAATCCAGAGAACCACAAACAACAATCCTATCCAATACAAACACCAAACAAAACAACCCAGTGACACCATCAAACTCTAATTCCCTACAGCGCCAATACAACACCACGCCCTAAATCCACAACAACTCCAAACATACCTCCCACTCGAGCTATATCTAAAAAACCATTCACATCAACAACTTAAAGTTACATCACTAGTCCATAAAATAAAATCATACTTCAAAACACTTGAAAATAACGACAAAAAAAAACAAAAAAACCATGAACACAAAAAAAAGTTATCAAAAAAAACAATTTATTTTGTAGTAAACAACCCAAAAAAACCATTATCTATCTCAAAAACTTTCTACACCTGCATAACTTGAAACAACTGTCTTTCTGCATTTTGTTTTTTTTGTTTTGTTATAGTTCTATGTCTTTGTCGTGGCCGTATTTTTCTTTGAGTGATTTGAGTTGTTCTTTTTTTTCTTGTTTTAGTTTTTGTTTGGCTTTTTGGATTTCTTTTTCTACTTTTTGTTTGGGGGCGGTTACGTAGTTTCCGTGGTCTTTGATTTGGTTTAGTGTGATTATTGGTGTTTCTTTTTCTTTGAATTTTTGTTTTGCTGGGTGTGAGAGTTTGGCTTTGTGGGCTATTGCTCGTACTTTTTTTGAGAGTCTTTCTGCGTTTGTGCTGCCGCCTCCGCTTGGGTCTTCGATGTAGATTATGTCGCCTTCGTTTATTCCGATTCCTTGTTCTAGTTGTTTGATTTTTTTCATTGTGAATGAGGTTAGTTTTTTCATTACTGTTATGTTTTTATTGTTTCTGACTTGGTCTATCTCTTCTGCGTCTTGTAGTTTTTGTTTGAGCCATTTTACTCTCTTTTTTTCTTCTTTTAGTTCTCTTTTTAGGCTATTGATTTCTTCTTTTTTATCTTCAACTTCCTGGGAGGTGATTGCATTTAAGAAACGTTTACTTTTTATTCTAGCCAACTCGCTTTTCAATTCGGTGATCTCGTTTTCCTTCTCCTCTTTCTCTCTACGTAACTTTTCAACAGTTTCCTGTAGTTCAACCACCTTGTTCTCCAACCCATGAATCCGGTTAACCACTTCCTGACTAACTTCATCCTCATCAACAACATCCTGCTCTCGCTCACTTCGAAGGCTTCTAACAGCTTCCTGCAAACTATTACCTTTCAAAACAAGCTTCTTAGCATCCCGCTCCGACACATCATCAGGAACATTCGACTCAACACGCCTCAACTTACCCTTCATACTCCTATACGCCTTAAAAGCAGCAGCCAAAGCATCAACCTGATGTTTATCACCACAATCAAAATCCCTAACCAAATCCCTCTTAACCTCACGCTTCAAAGAAGAACTAGGAACCCACAAAACAGCATCCAAAACAGTACTCAACTGCTCAACAAAATCAGGAGCAGGAGAAACATCAGTAGCAACAACAACCACATTACCCAAACCAACCAAAAAACCAACAACATCATCAAAACTCATATCCCGACCTGAACAAACCTCAACAACCCTACCATCAAAATCAACAACACCAACACCAGTAGTAGTACCAGGATCCACACCAACAAACAAATACTTACGCCTAACCAAAACAAACCAACCCAAAACCAAATAAACAAACAAACCTACAACAATATTTAATTTATTTACACAACCATCAACCCACATCCCACCTCCTAAATAAAAACGACCTCAACCCAAATAAAAAAACCAACTCTAAACCACCAACCAAAAACAAAAATAAAAAGATCTCTAGAACCAAATACAGAAATCAACGAAATACCTACCTTTTTTGTTTTGGGGTTCGGGTTTTTTATTTTTGATTTACAATTGATTTGAATATCTCTTCAGGATTTCTATCGATTTTGTATTTCTTTTTGAAGTATTTTACTACATTTTTTATGTCTCTTTTTAGGTATTTCGTAGCTAATTGGTGGTCGGTTTCAACTGCTTGGGGCCAATCAATTATTTTTAGTTCATCTTCGGCGATTATAATGTTATATTCGCTTAGATCACCATGGACAACCCCTAATTTAAAGGTTTTTTCAACTTCATCTAAAATTAAATCTAAAACAAATTCAGGGTCATTTTCCAATGTTACACGACTGAGTTCATTACCCTTCAGCTTCTCCATAGCGATTAAATGTCGGTTCCAACTATACGGCTCCGGAACCCTAGCCTCACCATAAAGCCTCTTCAAAAACCGATATTCACGTTCAGCAGCCAACTTAGCAATATACAACTTACTGAAATGCTCCCTATCACCAAGATAGTCACGCGAACGACGAATACCACGAAAATTAACCTTACCCTC
>NZ_MRZU01000002.1:95000-167500 GCF_002153915.1 Methanonatronarchaeum thermophilum | reverse complement strand
CAACGAAATAACCTATGGTGGTGAATGGCAGGTTGATGAAGAAGGAAGCTCCGCAACAGATGATGTATTAACGTTCACTGCTGACGCAAAAGCTGATGGTGTTATTGCTGGTGACTATTATGTAAACATCAGTCACGGTGATTACAAGCTAAATGGTACAACGATATTTGGTGTTACAGTTGACTTGACTTCAGATGCTGAAGACCAATATGAGTTTGATCCAGCCGCATCTGAAAGATGGGACGGCTCACTACTAGACGCAGACGGCGAAGCAATAGAAAACTACAATGTAACAATACACCACTTCAACGAGTTAGAAGAAACCCTGACCGAGTTGGATCAAAGGAATACTGGTGATGATGGTGAGTGGGTTGGTACATTCAGCCCTGTTGACGCATCAATCTACAACATAACAATAGAACAATGGAAAGCAAACACAACAGACATAACACAAACACCTGACAAAGAAAATGAGACCCAACTGAACTTCAATGTTGAAACCGCAGAAGACTGGCTAGAAGCAGACGTTGACCCAACAAGCGCAGTGGAAGCAATAGAGACAGCAGAACTTGAACTCAACATAACCAACTTCGAAGACATAACAGACGACTGGACCGACCTTGACGAAGAATCGGGTGTAATATACGTTCTTGAAGGCGTAGACATGAACGTCAGCGACACAGAAATAATAACCGAAGATTGGACAGTAGTAAATGAAACAGATGATAATATTGTTGAAGATATTGGAATCTATTCAGAACTAGATGACGATGAAAAAGTATACGAAAAACTAGTAATAGTACATGAAGGACCAACAGTACATGAAGGACCAACTGATGATCCTGAACTAACGGTTGAAACAGAATTTGCTGATTCCGGTACACTCGACATAACAGCATACGTAGAAACAATCTATGACGGAGAACACAACTTTTCAACAGCTAATGTTAGTGAAGGTCATATTGATCTGCATGGAGTGACTACGTTTGAGGTGGATGAGCCTGAGAATCTGCAGATTGTTGATGATAAGTTCTTCTGGAGCGATGACGTGGATGATGAGCTTGATGAGGACACTCCGATAACAGTGTTGCCAACATCTGATGAAGCAGATAAGCTTGAAGATGCTGATGAAGGAATACTCAATGCAAGTGACGATGGACTTTATTACGAAGCTAATGAATACTTTTACGTATTCACAGTGAAAGATGAAGATGGAGATGCCCTACCATTCGATGAGGATAATGTTACAGAGATAAAGATTGAAGGTGCAGGAGTAGACGAAGTATACGAAGCCGGTGAAGACACACTACCAGAACTAGATGTCGCAGATTCAGATGAGTTGAATGTTTCATTCACACCTACTGAAGCTGGTGAAGTTGAAATAACCATAATTGCAAACATAACCGGTGATGATGAAGAAGTTACCAAGACCTTTGATGTAGAAGGGCTTTCAGGTGATGTTGAGCTTGATGGAGAAGAAATAGACAGCGTTACTTGGGGTGAAGCGGAAGAACTACTTGCACACATAACCAAGGATGACAGCAACCAGAACAACGCAATAGTCACAGTATCCCAGGAGTGGGGTGACGAAGGGGACGAATTCCTCGAAATCGATGGACAGGTTGAAGACATAGACGCAGGCGAATACGAATTTGAACTAACTGATGAATGGTGGGAAAACGTAACCACAGGTGACCTCAACATATCCGCATACAAACTAGACGCTGACGACCAAATCACAGAAGCATTCTATGAGAACATAACCATAGAGATGGATGAAGTCTTTGAAATAGAAGTCGAGCCAAACGAGTTCACAGCTGGAATGGCACATGAGTACATCAACATAACAGTAACCGAGGATGGTGAACCAGTAACAGACATAGAAGATGACTTCGACGACTACACAATAGAACTCGACATCAGAACAGACGAAACAATAACAGTAGAGAGTGGTGAATTCGATGAGATAGATGCAGATGAAGGAGAATACCAGATCGAGCCTGACAGAGAACTCATCTTCAATGAGTCAGCTGAACTAGAAGTCACTGTAGAATACAAGGATCAAGTTGGTGGAACAGGAACCTTTGACGCAATACTCCCAACAATCACCTATGAAATAGAAGCATTTGACAAAGACAACGAAACATACAACACCTTCACAGATGAAGACGAATTCACAGCAACAGCAGACTTCGACAAATTCTACAACATAACCATATGGGCAGAAGACATACACGGCGAACCAATCGAAGACGGAACAATCTGGCTAATAAACGAAACCAAAGAACAACTAGATGACGCACACTTAGACACAGACACAATGGATAATGACAACAAGCTTGAATTGAACGAGAGTGGAATGGCTGAATTCACATTCGAACCAAACGAAACAGTAGAAGTCATGTGGCAAATCGCAGGTGAAGACGTAGACAGAGATCTAAACGCAACAATAGAAGATCCAAGCTTGGTTGCTGAACAACCAGAGATAGAGATGGTTGAGGAGCGGACAGGCGTAACATCAACAATAGTTGATGACAAATCACACCTAGATGTCCTCTACGATGAACGGAATGAAATAAGATTCTTTGTCGGGCCAGCTGACGACCGGGATGCACCACTTGACAACCTACGTGTTGTCATTGACGGAGCAATTGAAGCCGGTACAGTTGACGCTGGAACCAGCTGGAGCGACCAACATGACGCTCAGACGGTGAAGATAGCAGTCACACCAAACGCCTTAGGTGACGAAATAGCCGACATCTACGTCGGAGACAAAGACGACGACAAAACAACAATAATGGATAACGACGAAGTAGGACACCTCGATTCTTACGAACTTGAGGATGTAACCAAAGAACTTGAACTCGAGATAGTGACAGATGAAGACGATTGGGTTGAAGGAGAAGACATCGAGTTCAGAGTGACAGCCGACGATGAAGCTGTAGAAGACGCAACCATCGCATTCAACGATGAAGAAGAAGCAACTACCGATGAAGATGGATACGCAACACTAACATTCGAAGATGCAGGAACATACACAGTGATAGCAGAGAAAGATGACGAAATAGACTACGATGCAAAAGAAGACATAACCTATGAAGACGGTGAAGTTGAAATAGAGATCGCTGAAGTACCAGGATTCACAGCACTAATCGCATTAATCGCAATGCTCGGAGCACTTGCAGCAATACTCTACAGAAAGAACAAACAACAAAGCTAATTGAGACTGGGCATTAGCCCAACTCTCAACCCTTTTATTATTTTTTTTAATTCTAATTTTTATTGATAACTCTATAATTTAGATAATTTTAAAAAAAATATTTTGAAACTTTTAGATTATTTTTTTTGAATTTTTTTGGGTTTTTGTTCGAGAGATTTTTTTGTTTTTCTTTTGATTTTTAATTGATGTTGGGTTTTTTGTGTTGGGGGGGTTGGGTTTATCTTTGTGTATGTTTTATGTTTGTTTTGGTGGTGTTTTTTTATGAGTAGTGATTTTGGTATTAGTGTTGATATTGGGACTAGTGGTGTTAGGGCGCAGGCTGTTGATCTTGGTAGGTCTAAGGTGGTTTCTACGGCTATTACTATGAATCATCCGATTCCTGGTGCGAATGTTATGGATCATCTTTCTTTTAGTATTGAGCGTGGTGGTGATTGTGCTCATAACCTGATTATTGGTACTGTTAATAAGTTGGTTGGTTTGTTGGATATTGATACGCGTGATGTAAATCGGGTTGCTGTTTGTGGTAATCCGATTCAGTTGTCTATTTTTGAGGATATTGAGATTCGGGATCTTGCTTTTGCTGGTGAGAGTGCTATTAGGCGTCGTGATATTAGGTCTCCTGATAGGGATGGTAAGGTTGTTTCGTCTGTTGATGTTGGTTTGGAGTTGGGTACTGATGCGGATGTGTATATTCCGCCTGCTATTAAGCATGAGGTTGGTGCTGATGCGCTTGCTATGATGGTTAAGACTGATTTTTTAGAGCGTGATGAACCTACGTTGGTTACTGATTATGGTACTAATGCTGAGATGGCTATTAAGACTGGTGATGATGAGATTTATAGTGGTAGTGCGGCTGCTGGACCTGCTATGGAGGGTCAGCATATCTATCGTGGTATGTTGGCGAGTCCTGGTGCGATATCTGATGTAGATCCGAAGTCTTGGCGTTCAATTGTGTTGGATGATGATTTGAATCCACAGCTTGGAGATATAGTTGACCCTGAAACCGGTGAAATCATGGATAGAGGGGAGATGCATGACATGGCTAAGGGTATTACAGGTACAGGTGTTATAGCCGCTATATCAAGTGGTTTAGAGAGTGGGTTGATAAAGAGACCAAACTTCACCACCCCAGATGGAAAGATCTATCTCCAGGATAAAATCCCAATCACTGAGAAAGATTTTTTGGAGGCTAGTAAGGCGTTTGGTGCTATCAGAGCAGGCCACATGACCTTGTTGAAAGCTACAGATACCGAGCAGGAAGACCTGCACAACATGTATATGAGTGGTGCAAGCGGTACATACGTAGATGCAAGGAAGGCACAAAACGTTGGTTTGGTACCACCAAGCGTTAATGAAATACATCAGGTCGGTAACACATCCCTTAAATTAGCAACAGACCTGTTAATGGATCCAGAAGAAATCGATCGACTACAAGAAATCGCCGACTCAATACGAGCAAAACACATAATGTTCGCAGAAAGCAAGACATTTGAAAAAATCTTTATCCAAGAACTAGCCTACTGGCAAGAAGGAATGCCATTCAAAATGTACAACGACTTCCTAGAACGAAGCAACATCTCCCGCCTACCAACAAAAGTAAAAAAAGCAGAAATATACGAAAAAGTCGACAGAGACATCATAGAAATAGGAGAAAAAGGCCTAAAAATCCTAAAACGAATCGGCGGAATAATCCAAAAAGAATTCGAAGGATGCACCGGATGCCAAAAATGCGTCAAAAGCTGTCCAGAAAAAGCCATAACAGTAAAAGAAACCCCCACCAGCCATTCAATCGAACTAGAAACAGCAAAATGCCTAGGACACGGATGCCTAAGATGCGAACGAGAATGCCCACAAAACGTCCTAAAAATCACAAAAATGGACCTAAAACCATTCAACAAAGAAACAACCTGCCCCGAATAAAAACAAACACCAACCACCACCCTTTTTTTATTTTATTTTTTTTAAAACAAACACCAACAAACTAATACCCTACTATTCTGGGTTATATTTTTTTTTGAATTCATAAGTTAGGAAGAATATTTTATTGAATTCATAAGTTAAGGAGATTTGGTAGTTGTTTTGTTATATCTTAATTTGTTGTGTTTGTGTTTGTGGGTTGGTTTGATTGGTTTTTAGGTTGTATTGGTTATTTATGTCGTTGGATGTTGGTTTTTTGGATGGTGTGCATGGGGATTATCGTGTGTTTGATGCTGGTTTGATTGTTGTTGAGGATTGGGTTAGGATGCGGTGTCGGTTTGGTTGTAGTTCTTATGGTAGGTTTTTTAGTTGTCCTCCTTTTACTCCGTCTGTTGAGGAGACTCGTGCGTTGGTTGGTGAGTATGATTGGGCGGTTATGTTGTTTTTTAGGGATTTGGATCCTGGTGTGGAGACTTCTAGTGAGGGTCATTATTTTCAGGAGCAGATTAAGGGTGTTCATGAGAAGATGTTGGAGGTGGAGCGTCAGGCTTTTTTAAATGGTTTTTATAAGGCATTTGCTTTTTGGGGATTGCCTTGTGGGTTCTGCAATGAATGCACAGTGAACAATAACTCTGGAGATGATAATGTTGGTTGTAGTAAGGATGTTTGTAGGCATCCCGGTAAAGTACGTCCAACTATTGAGGGATGTGGAATCGATGCATTTCAAACGGCAGAAAGAATCGGGATAGATCTTGAGATACTGCTTGACCCTAGTGACAAAACAACAATCTACTCAATACTACTCCTAGACTAAAAAAATAACTGAAGGCGCATAACACTTGAAAATGGATATCTGTTCAATGAATCAAACGGTTTGATGTTCAAAAAAAGTATGTTTCTCTGTGTTTTTTGGTAGGCTGGTTGTTTTTTTGGTTTATTTTGTTGGTTTTTTTTGGTTTGTGTTTGTTTGGATTTGGTTGAGTATTTGTGTTCGGTAGTTGTTGAATTGTGGGCTTGTTCTGTCTCTTTCTCTTGGTAGGTTTATTTTTATTGTGTTTTTGATTGTTCCTGGTCTTTGTGTCATTATTGTGATTTTGTCTGCTAGGTATACTGCTTCGTCGACGTTGTGTGTTACGAATAGGATGGTTTTTTTTGTTTTTTGCCATATTTTGAGTAGTTCTTTTTGCATTTGGTTTCTTGTTTGTGCGTCTAGTGCTCCGAATGGTTCGTCCATTAGTAGTACGGTTGGGTTGTTTGCTAGTGTTCTTGCTATTGATACTCTTTGTTTCATTCCTCCGCTTAGTTGGTGTGGGTAGTTGTCTTCGAATCCTTGCAGTCCGACTAGTTTGGTGTATTGTTTGGCTATTTTTTTCCTTTGTTTTTTTGGTGTGTTTTGTATTTCGAGGCCGAATTCTATGTTTTGTGTTACGGTTCTCCATGGGAATAGTGTGTATTCTTGGAATACTAGTCCTGTTTTTGGTGTTGGTTTTTTTATGGGTTTTCCTTGTATGAGTGTTTTTCCTTTGGTTGGTTGTTCTAGGCCTGCTATTATTCTTAGTAGTGTTGATTTTCCGCATCCGCTGGGTCCGACTAGGCAGGTGAATTCTCCTTGTTTGATTGTTAGGTTGACGTTTTGTAGGGCTTTTATGGGTTTTTTTTGGTTGTATGTTTTGTTGAGGTTTTTGATTTCTATGTCGTTTTGGTTTTGGTTTATTGCCATTTTATCACTTTGTTTTTTGTTTCTTCTATTGCTTTGCTGATTGTTAGTCCGACTATTCCGGTCATTATCATTCCTGCTACCATTTGTGGGTATTGTCCTATTCTTCCGCGTTCCCAGATGAAGTATCCGATGCCTATTCTTGATTCTATTAGCATTTCTGCTGCGACTATTGTCATCCATCCGATTCCGATGCCTATTTTCATTCCGTTTACGATGGAGGGTAGTGCGCTTGGTATTATTACTTTTTGGAGTATTTGGAGTTTGCTGGCTCCTAGTGTTTTTGCGATTTCTATTAGTCGTTTGTCTACTGATTGTACTCCGTATACTGTGTTTAGTATTAGTGGGAATATTACGCCTATGAAGACTATGAATATGGGTCTTAGCCATCCGATTCCGATTAGGAATATTGCTATTGGTATCCAGGCTATTGGTGGTATGTTTCTGATTAGGTGTACGGAGGGGTTGAACATGTTGTTGGCTGTGGGTGAGTATCCTATTGCTAAGCCTAGGGGTATTCCTATTGTTAGTGCGATCATGAATGCGATTAGTACTCGGCCTAGGCTGTAGCTGATGTGTAGTATTGTTCCGTATCGGGTTATTGGGCCTATTTGTTGTGTGAACAGGGAGTCTATGAATCCATGCCATGTTTCTATTGGTGTTGGGAGGCTTGATATTCCAAAGCCAGGGATATCGTAGATTCCTGCTCTAGCTGTTGTTACTAAAACATGCCAAACAAGAATTAATAGTAGTATTGACAGTGTTTTCAGTAGGGGCGACCTAAATTTTTTTGTTTGTTGTAGTATTGTTGTTTTTATTTTATTAATCTCCATTTTTCTGGCTCCCAACACCAAATAGAATATGTTGAGTATTGCTAACAACAGACCAACGCAGATAATTTTTAGAATATAGGGTATGGTATGGTATGGTATGGGTTTAAGGTTTACCAATTTTTAATTTGGCTTTCTGTTTTGTTGTGTTGTGTTTTTAGAGTGTTAGTCCTGTTTTTTCGGCGGCTAGTATTAGTATGAATTCTTGTACTGTTCCTGTGCCTGGTACTGCGACTTTTTTATTATTTAGGTCTTGTATTGCGTTAATATTTTCCTTGGTTATTAGTGCGCTGCCTTCTGTGTTTACGCCTGCGATTATTGTTATTTTGGCGTCGGTGTTTATTGTGTGTGTTGCTGCTGGTGCTATTCCGAGGTAGGCTATGTCTACTTTGTTGTCGTATATTCCTTGTCTCATTAGTTCTGCGCCGTTTGCGTATGGTGTTCCTGCTGCGTGTTGGACGTTTAGTCCGACTTGTTGGTATAGCTGTAGTTCGTGGGCTGTTATGTATGTTATTTGGTGGAGGTCTTGTATTAGGTAGCCTACGTTTATTGTGTGGGTTTGGTTGTCTGTTAGTTGTTTGATTTGTTGTGGTGTTTTGTCTTTGTGTTGTATGGCCCAATCTAGGTATTTGTGGGTTGTTAGGTTGTTTGCGTAGTTTTCTGCGGTTTGGTAGTTGGTGGCTTTCCATTTGTGTTTGTCGTATATCTCTAGTTCAAGTTGTTTTTGTAGGAATGTTGTTATGTCGGTTTGGTTGAGTTGGTGTGTGTATTTTATGTTGGGTAGTGCGAGCTGGATTACTTCTTGTTGTCTTTCTGTGAAGTCTTTTGATTGTTGTATCAGTGTGGTGTGGTTTTGGTGTGTTGGGTTTTTGGCTTCGTTGACCCAGTTTGTGGCGTGTATGTGTGTCCATGTCATTCTTTTGAGTATGTTGTCTGCTGTTTCTTCTCCTGTTTTTGTGTACCAGTTGTTGTTGTAGGCTAGTATGCAGCATGGGTGGTTTGGCCATATTTCTCCGGATTGGAATAGTATTTTGCCGTGGCCTTCGTGTACTGCTTGTGAGTTGTATGGTTCCCAACCGATGAATCCGTGTATGCTTCCTGCTTTGAGTTCGTCGATCATTGATTGTCCGTCTCTGTCCACGACGTTTATGTCTGTGGTTGTTATGCAGCCGGTTGTGTGTATTAGTAGTATTATTGTTATCAGTAGTGTGGTTGTTGTTAGGGTTTTGATGTAATACTTCATATAATAATTATATGTACTTTATTAGGTATATTTTGTTCTTAGATAGTGGTATATGTTCTTATTGATTCGTTAACTAGGGTATATAAAATTTATTTTTGTTTCCGGGGTTTAAATGGGTTTTATAGGGTTTTAGGGTTTTTTTGGTTGTTTATTCATGGTTTTTTAGTTACGGAGTTCGGATAACATCGATAATTTTATATGATTATTTAAGATATATTCTAGTTGATTTTTTAGATATAGAAATCGATGAGGAATAGATATTATGGATATAAAACAAAATTTAATGGACGCTTTGAGTGGGGAAGATGTAGAAACAACACCTGTAGCTTCGGTAACACAGACCGGTACAGAAGATTTAATGGAGAGATCCGGTGCTGCATGGCCTGAAGCCCACAGTGACCCCCAAAAAATGTTTGACCTGGCATACGCTGCACACGAACTAGGTGGTCTGGAAGCTGTCAGACTCCAATACTGTCTAACAGTTCAAGCAGAAGCACTTGGTGCAGAAGTAGACATGGGTAGCCATGGACAACAACCAAGCATAGAAGGACATCCCTTCGAAGAAAGTCCAGAAGAGTTTGAACTACCAGATGACTATTTAGAGAGAGGCCGAATCCCAAACGTAATTGAAGCAGTAGAAATAGCAAAAGAAGAAGTAGGAGACGACGTAGCAATAATAGTTGGTTTCGCCGGACCTACAACACTCGCAGCACACCTAACAAGCACAGAAACATTCATGAAATGGTTCCTAACCAACCCAGAAAAAGTAGACCACATACTCGGACCAGCAACACAAGCAACAATCGAATACGGAAACGCATTAATAGACGCAGGAGCCGACATACTAAGCGTCTGCGACCCAGTAGCATCACCAGAACTACTCAGCCCAAACATGTTTGAAGACAAACTAGCAGCAACACTCGAAGACTTCGCAAACGAAACAACCAGCGTAAACGTACTCCACATCTGCGGAAACTCAACCGCAATAATCGACCAGATGGCAGCAACAGGATTCGACGCAATAAGCATAGAAGAAAAAGTCGACGTACAAGAAGCCAAAAACATGGCAAACGGAACAGCAATCGTCGGAACAGTCTCAACAGCAAACACAATGCTAAGAGGAAAACCAGACGAAGTCAAAGCAGAAGCAAAAGAAAACCTCGACGCAGGAATCGACGTACTCGCACCAAGCTGCGGAATAGCACCAGGAACACCACTCGAAGCAATAAAAGCACTAGTCGACGCAAGAAACGAATACTACTAACAAAAAACTACTAACAAAAAAAGGACAAGGGTTAACAGTTGTGGGTACAAAGCCAACCAAAGGCTAAAATACCCACAAAAACCCAAACTCCAAAAAAACAAAAATTCTACAACACTATTTCTCGCTATTGATCTATCTTATTTTTTTGTTTTAGAGTTGTTTTAGGTGGTTTTAGGTTTTTATTTTTTGTTTGAATTTGAAGACTTTGGTTGGTCCTTTTAGTGGTTTGTGTCCTGCTTTTTTTAGTAGTTGTCTGGCTTGTTTTGGTGTGTATCCTCTTCCTTTTGATGTGTCTTTTTGTGTGTCTCTTGGGTTTGGTCCTGTTTCTGCGTATATTTGGTTGGCTCCGGCTATTAGGGGTATTAGTGTTGGTTCGTGGACTCCCATTGCATCGATTGTGTTGTTTGTTGTTAGTCTGGTTATTGCTATTGTTTTGGCGAGTTTTTGTTGTGTTATTCTTTGTGTGTTTGATTTTGGGCCTTTTTTTGGTGGTTGTCTCCACATGCATGCGTGGTTGACTGCGTTGTATTCGATGCCTCTGTATATTTCTTTTGTTATTTCTTGTGGTGTGTGTTCGTTGCCTATTGGTTCTACGCAGTAGCTTAGGTCTAGTTCTGAGTTTTTGATTGCTTTTAGTGTTTTTATTCTTTTTTGGGGGTTGATGTCTGTGTCTTCTCCTTCTCTTAGTCGGTGTACGTGGTATGCTCCTTGGAATCCTGTTTCCACGAGTTTTTGGGCTTGTTTTTGGTTGAAGTCTCCTATGTTTGCTACTAATGGTAGTTTTGGTGATATGTTTTGTCTGACTTTTTCTGCTATTTCTATGTATTTTTGGAATGGGTAGTCTGCGGTTGTCATTAGGAATATTGCGTTGACTCCTTGTTGTTCGAACTTGATGGCTTTTTTTACTACCTGGTTGGGTGTTAGTTCGTGGTTTTCGGTGAATGGTGTGTAGTCTTCGGCTAGGTTGCAGAACTGGCATTTTTCTGGACATGGTTTTATGTTTATTCCGATTTGGCCGTATACTTCTCCTTGGTTGTTGAATTGGTTTCTGGTGAGTTGGTTTGCTTTGTTTATTAATTGGTAGTATTCTGGTGTGTTTATCTCTATGTTTTGGAGTTTTTCTGTGTCTTGTTCTGTTAGTTGTGTTGGGGGTTTCTGTAGGATTTTGGAGGTTTCTGTGTTGTTTTTTGTTTTTTGGTTTTTCATTTTGTTCCTCTATGTGTTTTTCTTTATTCTTGTTTATAAGGGCTGTGGGAAACCTTATTAATTAAGTTCAAACTAAATTATTAGATGGATAGAAATGGATAAAGAACAATGCAACTGCCAGATAGAAAGCCAACTAATCTCCCCAAACACATACATGAAAATCATCAACCACAAACTACGTAAAAAAATACTACACACACTACACAAACAAACACTCAACCAACCAACAACAAAAAAACAAATCGCCAAACAACTCAACATAAAATACGAAAAAATCAACTACCAACTAAACAACCACCTAAACGAGTTCTGGACCACCAAAAAAACCAAAAAAATCCGAGGCACAATCCAACAATACATCGCACCAAAAACACCAAACTCAATATACATAAACATCGGCCAAGAAAAAATCATATTCATCATAGACCCACTCGCAAACCTATACGGTAAAATACAGACAGTGGGAACCAGATGCGACCAATGCACAAAAAAACAACAAAAAAAATGTCTAAAACAAATCAAAAACCAAAAATGCTTCCAACAAAACAAAAAACACAAAACAAAATGGAAAAAACTACTACAAACAAACAACCGAAAAAACCACACAGCAATCGACTACATGATAGCCTGCGAAATAACAAAAATAGTAGACCAAGACAACTGCATACTACAACTAACAAACAACAACTGTCCATTCCTCAAAAAAATAAAAAACTAATCCTTAAAACCACTACAACAACTCAAAAAATCAACCGCCAACCACTTATAAGGCAAAAAATGCAGATGCTGAAAAGAACCAACAGTATTATGCCTGGTTAAACCATCCCAACCACCATCAATACCAACACCCCTACACACCTTAAAACAAAACTCCGGATCACTCAAACCCTCAACCCTAGAATGATGAAACTCATGAGCCCTAAACCTAGAACCACCAAATAAAGGATTATCCACAGTCGACTCAACCTCCGTATACCCTACAACACGATCCTCACCAACAACACCAACTCCCGATAACGCACCAACAAACTCAAAACACTCACCACCATAACGCAACTCATCAAGTAAGTAAAGAAAACCACCACACTCACCAAAAATAGGCATACCACCCAACGAAGCCTCCCTAACATCCTCCCTAAGACCCCTATTCTCCATCAACTCCCTACCAAACTCCTCCGGATACCCCCCACCAAAATAAAGACCATCAACATCAGGCAAACCATCCCGAATAGGACTAAAGAAAACAAGCTCCGCACCCAAACCACGCAAAATATCAAAATTATCCTGATAATAAAACGTAAAAGCCTCATCCAACGCAACCCCAACCCTAACATCAAACCCACCAACAACACTAGAACCAACACTATAATCCATACTATAGCCAAAATTAGATCTATCGATTTTGGATCTATTGGTTTGGTGTTTGTTGGTTTTTTGTGGTCTATTTGTTTTTGGGTTATTTGCAATCTCGACCAATCTATCGAGGTTGATTGTTTTTTTGATTGTTTCTCGTAGTCCGGATGTGTGTTTTTCTATATTTTTTTGCGGCATTTCGTTTGCTGGAATCAACCCTAGGTGTCGGTATGGAATCTCCATTTCGCTGTTTCTATGTATTAATCCAACTATCTCTACATCTGTGAACTTATTGATGGCTTTGATTAATTTACGTTCGTGTTTTTCACTGCCTACTTTGTTTAAGATTACACCTTGTATATCGGCGTTTTTGAAGTTTTTCACTCCATTGATTATAGCGGCTGCGGTTTTGGTGATTGAGGTAACATCTAATACCAAGATTATTGGACAGCCTAACGTATTAGCCACCTGGTAGGTGCTACCGACATCTGAATCGATATCCAGTCCTTCGTATAGCCCTCTAACCCCCTCTATAACAGATATATCGCAGTCGATGGCTGCATTATAAAAACATTCCTCCATATCTTTTTCATCCATCACATAGCCATCAAGGTTCCGCGAAGGCCTACCGGTCACATATTCATGGTATGTAGTATCGATGTAGTCAAGGCCGGCTTTAAACCCCTGAACACTATAACCCTGTTCGGTTAAAGCAGCCATAATACCTGTAGCTATCGTGGTCTTACCAGCAGAACTACGGTCAGCAGCTAAAACAACACGGGGAACAACCATAAAAACCAAAAAACCTTTATCTATCTCTATCTTTAGTTCTGTTTCTGCTTTATTGTGTTGTTTGTAAGTTGTCTAAGTTCCTTGTCGGTTAGTGGTGTTGGTGTTTCCGGTTTATTAGTTTTCATAATCTCTTTAGATATTTTTTGGTATACCTGAGCTACTTCGTGTTTTGAATCGGCTTCAACTATTGTTTTCCCCTGTCTTTCATATTCCTGAACTTTGTCTCTTTTCGGTACATAAGCGATGTATTTAGCGTTTAGTTGACTGGCAAACTCTTTTACTATCTCGTCCTCTTGTTTTTCGTTTTGTAGTCGAGAGTTGCATATAACTCCACCCAATTCACCATCTAGTACGTTTAATCCTCTGCAGATGTTGTTTGCAGCGTACATAGGTAGGTATTCTCCAGATGTCACAATGTAGGCCATATCGACGTAATCTTTTCTCACAGGCATAGCTAGGCCACCACAGACTATGTCGCCTGGAACATCGAAGATAACTAAATCTGATTCCTCTACAACATTCGATTTTTTCGACAATTTATCTAAGGCTACAATTATCCCTCGGCCAGCACATCCAATACCAGGTTCAGGCCCACCAACCTCAACACAGTTCACACCATTAAAACCCCTGTGCACAACATCCTCCTCTTCAATAGTTTCACCTTTTTTTAAGTAACTTAAGACCGATGGTATTCTCTCTCCACCCATCAAACTTGTAGTAGAATCTCCTTTCGGATCACATCCAATTATAGTAGCGGTATATCCATTTTTAGATGTTGCAGCCGCTACATTTGATGCAATCGTCGATTTACCAATACCTCCCTTCCCATACAAAGCTATCTTAACAGTCACTCTAACAACTCCCTTAAAGTCATACCAGTTCTAGAAGAATCGATTTCCCTGAGACCCATACACTTAGTATGCAGGTCTTTCTCAACAACCACATAGTCATGGCCTAAATCATTTTTCAATGGAACAACTCCACGAGGTCCATTCGTAACAGAAATAACAGGGCCATCACTGATCTCAACCGCATGAGGCACACCCAACAAAACAATATAATCATAGTCAGGATGGTTATCCAAAATCCAGTTTTTAGCCCGCTCACCAGCAACAGGATACTCATCCAAACTACCACTAACAAAATCAAGTTCAACCCCAAACTCCTTCAACTGCCTACCAACCGTCTCCGCATTCTCACGAACCCTCGGCAACCCCCTACCACTATCCAAATTACCTATATTAATCAAACTAGAACCCGGATTAACCTCCTCCTTAACCTGATTCACAGCATGCAACACATCCGCAAAAATATAAGAAGTCTCCTTCTTAGCATTAAGCACAACAACACCCTTACTACCCTTCTCAATCAAAGAAACAAGCTCCCTACAAACCTTTAACTTAAGATCACCATCCGAAGGCGGAATATACTCATCATTAGCAGAACCCAACCTCTTCTCAACAATAGAAGCCTGCTCCAACATCTCCTTCTGACGACTAACCTCATCCTCACCAACCAACCCAATCTCCAAAGCCCTATCCAACGTCATCTTAACCCCAGTAGTATTATCACGAAAACCACTATGAACATCAACAGTCAAAATCGGAACATCACAATCAACCTTCTCCACAGTAGACCCCAAATCCTCACCAATAATCATAGACGCACAAGTCCCAACAACACCAACCAAATCAGGATCAAACCTATCAATACCACGCTCAATAGTCTCAACCAACTTATCCTCACCACCAAAAACAAAATTATCCTCACCCATCGCAGAAGTCAACACAACAACACCATCCTCCTCCAACAAACGACCATGCTTAAAACTACAGCCCGGAGGACCATGCATAACAATCAAATCAACATCAAAATCACGCATCGTATACATCGCAGCAACAATAGTACTCGGACGAGGATGCAAAACCTCCTTACCATCAAATACACTAGATTTCAAAACAAATCACCAACCACAGAAAATAGAACCTAAAACCAATTAACTCTTTACACAAAAAACCAAACAAAAACCAAAAACAACACCCCAACAACCTAAACAAAACAAAAACCCAACAACCTAAACAAAACAACACCCCAACAACCTAAACAAAACAAAAAATCGTTAACCAATATGATGAACAAAACAAACCACTGAAAACATCTAAACTACACCACCACAACCTATTGAAACAGAGAATCCAGACATTTACCTCTTAAAAATATCGAGAAAAATAAAAAATCTAAATAAACAAAATAAAATAGAATTCAATTGGATTAAATTAGGTTAAGTTGGGTTGGGTTGGGTTGGGTTGTGTTGGGTTGTGTGTTTTGTTTTTGTGTTTGTTATCGCCAGGTTTTTACGAAGTTTAGTATTGTGTCGTTGGGTTTTGATTTTTTTAGTGCTAGGTTGATGGCTTTGTCTATGTCGTCTACGTTTGTTCCTAGGTTTTGGTATTTTTTGCCGACGGTGATTAGTTGTTTGTAGTTGTATTTGTTGACGGTTTTTTTTACTTGTTTGTACTGCATTTCTTCGCATATGTTTTTTTCGTCTTCGCCTACTAGGATGATTGTGTTGTTTAGGGATTTGTTTTTTTGTTGTTGGTTTTTTAGGTATTGGTTTAGGCTTGAGATTCGGGTTCCGGCGCATGAGTTGTCGATTATTGTTCGGCCTTTGATTTTTTTGGTTTGCATTCTTCCGGGGATTCCGTTGAACTGGTTTAGTATTTTGTTTATTGATTTGGGTGTGCATCCGTTTGAAGCTGCTGTTAGCACGGTTGTTCGGATGCTGTCTTTGAAGTAGGGGTATAATGGTAGTTTGCAGTTTACTGTGCCTTTATTTACTTGTTTGGTTGTTGTTGTTTTGTAATCGATTTTGAGGTTTTCTCCATCGAACTCGGTTTTTAGGCAATTGAAGTCGTTGTTGGCTCTATCGTTTTTGATGGCTGAGTTGAATATACAGTTGTTTTTTAGGTTGTCTACGCTATCCAGTTTAGCGTTACTTGCTTTTTTGGTTTTATCAGCTATCAGGTAGTCTTGGTCGACACTTGTTAGTGAAGCTATATCTCCAATGCCTGTAAAGCCTATTGAGAATTCAGAGATCCATATATCTGGGGTTATATCCAACTCAATGGTTTTCTCTAGAGCAAGTATTGTTCCATATGGCGCAACGGATTGTTTATCGATTCTATTGTCAAGGTTGTTGTGGTAAACGCCGTTTGAAGTGTGAGCAACCGTTTCAAAACCCTCTTCTCTGAAAATCTGTAACAACAGTAACGAACAACTTGTTTTACCGACCGTTCCAGTAACCTCTACACACAGGTCAACATCATCCAAATAACCTAACTCCATCAATATTTTTTTAGTTATTTGGTGATGGTTGATCACGGGTATGTTTTTCTCTTTCGCCTTCCTCAACATACCACAGCTAGGGTACATATGTACCGGGGAAACAAGGACATCATAATCCATGACATCCTCTTTTTCACCCCGATATGGATTTATAGCAACCGCTTCACACCCTAACTCAACCAAACGTTCAGCAAGCAAATCTCCACCATGAACAGTATCCAAAACCAGATACCTACTACCCAACATAAGTCAAACTCAACTACTCAAGAGCTTCCTCAATCCTCTTAACACCAATCTCAACTATCTCATCAGACATACCAAGTGGATTGGAATAATAAACCTCAGTCTCCCCACCTTCATGCTCCAAAACATCATGACTACCTTCAATACCAAGAGCTTTAGGTATATCCTCAGTCGTATGAACACCAGGCGCTAAAAACATCGGAAACGCAACAATCTTATCCAAACCCATACCCAACAACTCATCCAAAGCATCAGGCACCTTAGGCTCATTCATACCCAAAAAACTGTACTTAACAACATCAAAACGACCCTCAAGCCGTTCAGCAAAATCCATAATCAACTGCTTATTATAATCGAGCCTACTACCATGTCCAATAACCAAAACACCAATCTTACTATCCATATATATCAAATCTCCTACAAAACCCCTTACAAAAAAAGGGCTAACAAAAAAATAAATCTCACGCAATATATTTCTACTTACCAAAAAACCCAAACAAAATTATTTTTTTATTAGTTTTTTTATGTTGTCTCTGAGGTAGTGTTTTTTTTGTCTATTGGTTAGTTCCGCTACTTCTGTTTTTTTGAGTTCTACAGATGGATGGTGGAACGGAATGTCAGTTCCAAAGAGGACTCGGTTTATGCCAGTTCTTTCAAAGGCTTCCTTGATTTTAGTGTGCATCGGCATACCTGACGTTTCCAGATATAAGTTCGAGTGTTCACCTGCTGCCTGTATCGCGTTTTCTATATAGATCCCATGGCCATGCCCCATGTGGATTAAGACTATATCTAAGTCTGGATGTTTTTTGGCTAGGTTTGCAATTTGATTAGGCAGTGAGAAAGGTGGATGGCCTGAATGGACAAACAAAGGTATACCATGGTCTAAAGCGGTTTCTGCTACAGGATCTACGACATTGGAATCGGCAGGAAATGCATCGACCAAAGGATGAATCTTAACCGCCTTAAACCCTTGGTTAACATACTTCCCGATTTCATCAACAACCTCTTTGTTGTAGGGGTTGACCCAAACTTTACTAATAAAGCGATCTGGATATCGCTCAATAGCATTCAAAGTTTTTTCATTATCTTTAGAACACAAAACCGATTTAACAAACCCAAACCTATCCATCAAATCTATCAAATCATCAACGTTGATACCAACATCGAAATAACCGCCGTAATACCCAACATGGCAATGAGCATCAATTTTACCGAAATCAATAATATTCAATCAAACACCAATCCAAACTAAACATTAATCTAATCAAACCAACTCAATCTCCAGTAAATTCAAATACTAAAATTATATCTTAAGAACTATTTTCCATTATCTATAATTCAGGTTGACGACATCCTGCTCTAAAAAAATAAATATGTCCTCCCTGAATCAACATAAAAAAATTTTTTTACTTCTTTTTTATCTATGTTTGTTTTGTTGTTTTGTTAATGGCCGTGTTTCACGGTCCATTGTTTGATTTTTCCTTTGTAGTTGCAGTGTACGCATCTGGCTTCTAATTTATTTTCTAATCGGTATTCACAATCTACTTCCCGCATATTCTTTTTCTTTCCACAGTCGGGACATAACAACTTTAACATCCCGTTCTCGTCATACAAATCAAAATCAAATATCGACATACAATCCCCAGTTAAAACAAATAAACATACATCCTATTAGAATGATTCCCATCCAACTGAAAATTACAACAAAAACTGAATCTTCAATTATATAATAGATACAATCAAAGAAGAGATGGGGTGCAGAGTTTATTGGATATCTTGTTTTTTTGGGTTTGGGTTTAGGAATTGTTTTGTAGTTTTAGGATTAATTGTTGGTTGGTTTTGGTGAGATTATGATTGATTGTTCTATTGATGATGGTTTGCGGATTTGTGTTTATTTTCATATGCCTGATGTTTTTGATGTTGGTATGGGTGAGGAGGTTGTTGGTGGTTTAGAGGAGTATGGTTGTGTTGATGTGGTTGTTTCTGGGACCCTTACTAAAACGGCGGTTATTGATTGTGGTGTTGATGCTATTCAGATTGATGAGAAGTGGAGTAGTTGGGCTTTGGAGAATCAAGGTCGGTATGATGTGTTGTTTAGTGTGACTCATGCTTCGAGTCCTGATAAATCGTTGGCTGAGTGTTGGTATATTTCTGGTAAAACTGGGGATATTCCTTTGGTTAGTATTGAGACTAACAATGGGGTATTGGCTTGTTGGAGTGATAAAGTTCGGAAGTTTGGTTTGACTTTGGCTCAAGACCTTGGTTTGGAGTTGGTTGATACACCTGATTATGGTAGGGTTTTGTGGGAAGAAGACGGTAAGACATATAAACGGGTTTTGGCCGTTGAAAAAGGCGAGTTTGTATTGATAAACGGTATCATTGTAGGTCAAGCCACTTCGAACGACATACTAATTGTTGAAGAAAATAATGAGATCATTGAGTTGAGAAATGTCGATGTCAAACAACATGGGCTAGAGAAGTTGGGGCCAACTAAAATAGAAGAAGCAAAAATAGTTTCCACCGATTCATTCAGACGCACAGTTGAGAGACGTGGCTCGATAGAAGTTGAAAAGAAAAACCAGATAGGCCTACTAGACCACAGCGCCTACAACGTCCATGAAATCGCTAGCAAGGGATTATGTGGATGTATAACAATCGGTGATGACACAACAGCAGTAGCAGGAGACATACTACATAGATACGACATACCAATAATCGGAATCACAGACGGGGACATAGACCAAATACTAAACAAACCAAAACACCACCCAAAATCCCAAATCCTAAAAGTAAAAAAAGACGACACATTTGGAAAAATAATCAAAAAAGAAATATTCAAAAACCAAAAAACCCAGAAAATGACCTGGCAACAAGCAAAAAACCAAACAATAAAACTCGCAGAAAAACACAACCAACTAAAACAAAAACAAAAAACCCAACAAAACCAATAAAAAAATTAAAAACAAACAAAAATATCTAATAAAAAACTTAAGCTAGATATAATAGTTAAAACTAATTCTATATGGACATTAGATAGGAGTTTGTCTATACGTTCCTCTCTAAAGAGTACGTCTTAGGTTGAGTTTGGTATGAAGTTGACTGAAAAAGAGTTAAAGAAGTTTTATTTGGATCTGTTTGAAGAGGTTCGTGGTGAAGGAAGGTCTACAACCAATACTGGTGAGATCGTTCGAAAACTTAAAAAAGACCTGGATATCCATGAACAAGAAGAGTTGATTAAAATAATTAAAGAGATGAACGATAAAGACTACATCCAGTCCTATGGTATGACAGACTGGTTACTGAAAGAAATCGAATAACACACCCAACATCCAAAAAAACCCAAAAAATACGAAGACCCAAAACAGAAATAAAAAAGAGATTTAAACCCCGATCAACGAATACCAATGTTTGTATAAACCCTATTTTTATTTCTTTTGTTTTGTTTTATTTTATTATTTTTTTTTATTTTGTTGATTATTTTTTGTGTGCGTTTCCTCTGAATTCGGTTATTTTTTTGTAGTTTTTGTTTTTCATGTATTGTTTTATTCCTTTGTTGATTTCTTGGAATATGTTTATGTTTTTGTTGACTGCAGATCCTATTTGGATTGCGTGGGCTCCGGCTAATATCATTTCTACTGCTGTTTTCCAGTTTGATATTCCTCCGACGCCGATGACGGGTATATCGATGTTTTTTGTGATTTGGTATACTGCGTTGACGGCTATTGGATGTATTGCGTCTCCTGACACGCCTCCAACCTGGTTTCCTAATACGGGGAGTTCGGTATCAATATCTATAACCATCCCGGTAAGTGTGTTTATTGCTACTACGCCATCTGCATCTGCTTTTTCAGCCATAACTGCGACTTCGGATATATTGTTTACGTTTGGAGATAATTTGACCCAAACAGGTTTGTTAACGCTGGATTTCACGTTTTTAGTGTATCTATAGACGAGGTCAGGATCTTTACAGATGATGCCTCCTTCTACGTTGGGGCAGCTAAGGTTTAGCTCGACCACATCAACATAATCAGCAATCTTGTTACTTACCTCTTTAAATTCGGAGGGAGAGCTACCATAAACGCTGCCAACTATTGGGACATCGCCGCTAAAACGATCAAGTTCATCTATAAATTCATCTACACCAGGGTTCGGCAACCCCATGGAATTTATCCAGCCACAACTAGTTTTAGAGATTACCGGTCCTTTATTACCTGGTTTTGGATTCAAACTGATGGATTTCGATATAACACCACCGGCACCAGAACGCACAACCCTATTCAAAGAACTGGCAGTTGTACCTAAAACACCGGCAGCTAACAAACAAGGATTTTTAAAACCCACACCACCAACATCAATCGATAAAGACATCTCTAAATACTACCACCTAAAGATATTTAATTTTTAACTACCCAAACACAAACACCAGGTATCTGTATGTTTGGGTTTTGGGTTTGGGGAGTGATATTTTTGTGTTTAGGGACAATTAGGTTTTGTGATGTATTTTATTGAGACTTGGTTTGGTATTTTTATTGTTGATAGTGAACTTAATGTAGTTGATTCTAAGTTGTATTCGGAGGATGTTGATGAGATTGTTAGGTTGAATCGGGATTTTGATTGGAGTTATGTTAAGGGTTTTGATGCTGAACCTGCTCCTTTAGATTTGGAGAGGGAGTTTAGGTTGAATTTATGGGGTAGGTATGAAGAGAGGTATCGGTCGTTGTTGCATGAGGTTGGCCATCAGGTTTGTGAAGGTGATGTTGAGGTTTCGCTTGAGGATCGGGGTGAGGATGTTATCCGGGCTGTTGAGACCTTGGATAAGTTTGATAAATCTATTAATCTACTTGGTGAGTCTGTTAAGGAATGGGCTCTTTCACATAATGTTGGTGATGTCGGTTCTGGAGAGGAGATTGCTCAAGATATTTTAGATGGTGAGATATCTGAAAGTAGTTTCAAGAGCTCGGTTGTTTATCAGGAAGTTAAAAGGGTTTCAGAGCAGTTGATGTCTCTGAAAATGGCTAGAGATAGTGTTCTTTCCTATATTGAGAGGGAGATGATGGGTTTTGCGCCGAACTTAACCAAGGTTTGTGGCCCGGTTATTGGCGGGCGGTTGATATCGCTTGCCGGTGGTTTAAAGAAACTGGCTTTGATGCCTAGTGGTACCATCCAGGTTCTTGGAGCTGAGAAGGCTTTGTTCAGACATCTAAAGGATGGGTCTGAACCCCCAAAACACGGTGTTATATTTCAACATGAATTGATTAGGAACACGCATTGGAGTAAACGCGGTAAGTTGGCCCGTACATTGGCATCTAAAATAGCTTTAGCAAGCCGAATAGATTACTTCAGTGGTGAAGATAAATCTAAAACACTACTAGAAGACCTAGAGAAAAGAAAAAAAGAGGTTTTGCAATGAATAGATATTATAAAGAGATAGACGGAAAACCAACTACTCAAAACCAACTACCCGGTGAAACAGTATATGGAGAAGAAACCATCAAAAAAACAAATGAATACCGAGTTTGGAAGCCAGAGAGAAGCAAGTACGCAGCAATGTTAGAAAAAACAAACCAAAAACCACCAATCAAACCCAACGACAAAACCCTATACCTCGGTGCCGCCAGCGGAACAACCGCAAGCCACCTATCCGACCTACAGCCAGAAGGAACCATATACTGCATAGAATACTCACCAAGAACACTACAAGACCTAACAAAAAAATGCAAAAACCGAAAAAACATGATACCAATACACGGAGACGCAAACAAACCACAGACATACCAAAAATACATCCCAATAGTCGACAACCTATACCAAGACATCACCCAAAAAAACCAAGCAGAAATAACAAACAAAAACACAGAAAAATTCCTAAAACCCGGCGGCAACATAATACTCATGATAAAAGCAAGAAGCATCGACATCACAGGAAATGCAGAAAAAATAATCGAAAAAGAAATACAAAAACTCCAAAACATAGAAATAAAACAAAAAACACCACTAAACCCAATACACACAGACCACATGGCCATACACGCAAAATACAAACCAAAACAACCCTAAAAACCCTTAAAAAAATTTTTTGCTAACTTAAACCCAATTCTAAAATAACAACGCATTAATAAAAACAAACGAATAACGCAGTAGAGCGAGGTTAACTCACCTCCTCAACTTCTTTAGCTTACTACGAATATCTCTAACCACAGGACAAACCGTTTTAGACAGATCTACAAACTCACCAGTAAACGGATACCGTCTACATCCCAACGGCCGGTCACTATAAATCAAACAACTACAAACCCCACCAATAACCCCACCACCAGTTTCATCACACTTGAGAAACGGACAGAAATCAAGGTGTTCACCAGTTTCAGGATGGAAAAAAATACCATCAACCCCCTGAATCGTATAATCCATCGAAACAAACTTTATAGCAGGATACCTCCCAAACCGAGAATCAAATACCTTCTCCCTCCACTCCAAAACCTGACTTCTAGGCAACGAAAAACGACCAGCATACTCACGACAACACCTACCACAACGCCTACACACAAAACTATCTCTAAACAAAAACTCCATACAAAAAAATAATCAACAAAAAAATAAAAAACTACCTAAAGTACAAAATGGTTTACAATTAATTTTTATGATGCGGCTTTAAAGACAACTTATCTTCCAAACCAACAACCCTATCAATACGATCCCTCAACCTCTCCCTTTCATTACTTAAAACCGGCTCTAAAAACTTCCAAACAACCCTACGTTCAACATCAACCACAACTCGATCAAAACCACCATCACCAAACAAACCACCATCAAAAAACAAATCAGAAACAAACTCTACATCACTATCCAAACCATCTACATCTCCCTCAAAAACAAACAACTGCCACTCACCATCAACCCACTCACCAACCAACCCCATAAACAAAACACCAGAAGAAAACCTAACCTCTAAAAAAGGATTCCCCTCAACAACCCTACCCAAACCAATAAAATCAAACAAACTACTCTCAAAAACCCTTTTATTCAAATAAAAACTATAATTCGGCATCCCAACACCAACCAACCGCTCCAAAATATTATATCCTTCAAATTCATCTATCTTCCTACGAACCCAAACATCTAAAGAAGGAAGCTCATCAAACTTCTCCTCAAAACTCGAAGGCCTCTCATCAGTCGTACCAGAAAACCCATGAACAACAGACCCACCAGGAGAAAACTGCAAAACATACATCACATCACTATTATACCTAAACACCTTCACCCTGCAAAACGGCTCACCCCACCAAGCCTTATTCGGAACATCACCAGGAACATACTCCCAACCCTCAAACTCATACCAATCCTTCAAAGGCCTCTCATCCTTATACCAATCCACCTTCCGAATAATATCACCAACATCTAAACCTAAAAAACCCGCCAAAACCTCCTTAGTCCCTTCCACCTCATCAACAGACACAATCGACATAACAAACACTCCAAACAAAAAATTCAACGAAAAAACAAAACACCACAATAGCAAATCAAATCTAAGACAATAAAAAACTTATCGATAACGAAAAACCATTAAAAACCATTAAAAATCACATAAACCAACAAAAACACAACACAAAACTAAAAAAAGAAAAAACTATCAACAATAAAAAACAAAACCTATAAAATAAAAGCTCCGATAGTGTAGCCAGGCCAATCATCCTGGCCTCTCGAGCCAGGGACCGGGGTTCAAATCCCCGTCGGAGCACTCAAAATACATTTCAATTCTCTTAAACCCAACATAACATACCTATTCCATCTAAACAACATCTATATCAATGTAACCATAACTCGTTTATAATTATACTTTTTACATAAAAACTATTGACTAATTTAAATTAGTCTTTTAACTAAAAAATGTGTATGTTTGTGATTGATATTTTTTTATTACTGTTTTGATTTTTTTAGATTTTTTAGGCATTTTGGTTTGTTTTTTGTTTCATCATCCATAATTAATAAACCTTATTGTGTTTTTTTATGTCTATTTATTAATATATATGGGTGTGTTTGGGTGTGTGCGCGTAGTGAGATATTTCTTTTAAGGTTGGTTTTTTTGTCTTGTTTTGCGGGTTTTCTTGGTTTTTCGAAGAATTCAGTATTATTTTTAGAAAGTTTTTTATATGAGTGGTGTGTAGGAGATAAAACATTTTGATTAGATTTCTTGGAAGTAAAAAACCAAAATGTGTTACATATAGAGGTTTTCGTAATACTTATTATTACTTAAATGTATTTTGTGTTACTGCGGTGTTCTTATGGATAGAAAATTGAGTAGAAGAGATTTTATTAAAATGGGTATTGGTGGTTTAGCAGGTGTAGGTGGGCTTTCAATGATCTCAGGTTGTATAGACTCAGGTTTTGAAGAAGAAAGAAAGACCGAGTTTATCGATATGTTCGACCGTTCAGTAAAAATCCCTGGTGAGATTGGTAGTTTTGTTTGCCTTGGGTCAGGATGTCTAAGGATGACTTCATACCTGCTTGCCGGTAGAGAGGTCGATGATTTCGTTGTTGGTGTTGAGGATTACGAGCATTCAAATATGTCGAGGCCTTACAGTATGGCTTTCCCAGAATTCCAGGAAAAACCAATTATTGGTCCTTCAAATGAGGGAGATGCTGAGAAGATTTTGAGTGTAGATCCCGATGTAATTCTGGCAGTTAATGCTCCCTCTATCGACCATGACATGCTTCAAGAGCAAACTGGAAAACCGGTTGTAAAGCTTGATCATCCTTCTACTCTGGGGGGTATCTCCAATCCAGATACAGGTATTGGAACGCTCTATGACTGTATCGAGATGATAGGGGATGTACTTGGTTTTGAAGAACGTGCTGATGAGGTTGTTAGTTTATTTCAATACTATATAAACGATATACTTGATAGAGGTAGTGAGGGCGGGCTTGATCGCCGAATCTTCGTGGGAGGCGCCACCTGGCGAGGAGCTCAAGGGATAAGAAGCACAATACCGATTTTTCCACCTCTAAAGCTGAATGGCTTCAAAAACATGGATGGAATGTTAGAGGATGTTCAAACTGGAGAGCGTGTTGAAGTCGACCCGGAGAAACTGATTGAATATGACCCTGAAATCATGTTTGTCGACGCAATGGGTGAACATATAGTACGTGAAGATGCTGAGGAGCCTGAATACCGCGATATATCTGCTGTCAAAAGCAACCAGGTTTACAGGCTATATCCATACAACCAGTTTAACACTGAGTTTACCACAGTACTGGTTAACTCATATTTGGTGGGCCGTCAACTAAATCCAGATAACTACAGCGATATCGAGCCGGTCAAGTTGATGAATAATATCTACAGCGATTTCTTTGGTGAAAAAATTGCGGAAGAGATGGTTAGTAAATGGGGAGCTCCAGGTAAAATAGAGTTATAGTGAAATCCAGAGTTATATAATGAAATACGAGCCTTATTGGAACAAAAATGAGATATGTAGGGATAGTTCGCTGTATACCTACTGGAGAGATATGTATGAGAGTGACCGGGTTATTGTCGACTGGGATTCTCTGGCAGTTAGTTACAGCAGGAGGAAACGGAGAAATGATTTCAAGTTTGGCCGTGAAGTTTTGAGTTGTCTTGTTGAGGAGGAGGTCTGTAGTAAGGGTGGTTCTGCGCTGGATTTGGGTGGTGGGCCTGGTAGTCTGTTGATTCCGTTTTCAGGTTTTATGGGTTGGATGGTTGTTTTAGAGCCTTCTAGTATGATGTGTCTGGAGTTAAAGCGGAATGCTCATCGTTATGGTGTTAGGAATTATTCGGTTGTGAACTGTGGGTTCTTGGATGGGTGTATCTCTAATGCCGGTGGTTTTGATGTTGTTATTGGTAGTCATTTTTTGTCTTGGAGTTTCTTCAAGGATGTTAAAAGGGTTTTGTTAGGTATGGAGCGTAATTCTAGAGAGTTTTGTTGTCTTGTAGGCCGGCCAGACTATTGTTTAGCTTGGAGTGAATGGGAAAAGGAGTTATGGAAAAGTGTTGTTGGAGAGGAGATTCCCAGCAGGCCGGTTCTTGATACTACACTCCATGTTTTAAGTGATATGGGTAGGGATGTCTTCAGTCGAGTGGTTTGGCATAAGGAGTTTATCTCGGTTAATAGTTTGGTTGGTCGTAAGATTAGGTTTATAGGTAGGTATAAATCACTTAACTATGAGGATAAGTGTTTTATAAAGGATTTTGTAGAGAGCCGTTTTAGTGGTAGGGCTTGTTTGGATCGGTGTTCTGTGGTTTCATGGTGGCCAGTTTCCCAATCATATTCATGATTTTTTTGTTTTTTGTGTTTAAGACCTGTTTTTTTGGTTTTTGCTTTGATATCTGTTTATATGGGTGTGTTTGAGTGTGCGCGTGTTTTTTTCCTATACTTAAGATAACTATGAGTTAGTCTTTGTAATTTAATACATTATTAAGTTAGTTTTTGTAAGTTTTTCTTACTTTTAGTTTATTAAAAAATTTATATGTATTTGAAAATGCGCTCTTGTATATTTAATATGTTTATTAGTGGATTAAAGAGGGAGAGATAAGAACTAAATCTCTATTTAATAATACATATTGGTGGGTTTTCAGGTTTCACGCTTTTTTTTCTTATTTTCTCAAGAAACGCATATAACAAAAAACTCCATGCGCGTGCAATATTATATACTATATATGTAAGTTACAGCACACAAGTACCTTTTAGGTTTCTTTCTATAAGTTGCGTTATTTAGGTTGATTTAATTAATTTGGATTTACGCGCTTGTATTTAATTAATATGGGTAACTTGTGCGCACAATTTTGTTTAAAAAAAATTATATCTCAAAAAATTATAAAGGTTTTAGTAAACTGGTATATCTATATGCTGAGTAGTATCAACAGTCCACTCGAGACTGTATTTCAATGTTTCTGCATTCTGGTATCCACGTATTTCAAATACTACTATGTTATAAATTAGCTCTATATTGATCTGCAAAATAACAACGGTATTTGGACATAATCAGGACATGAAGACCCGTTAACCGATATTCTGCTCTTCTTCTTATACTTTTCAATATAGAAGTATTGTCTAATTTAACTCATTCACAACAACAAAAGAGTAACAGTTCAAAAAACAGCGTAAGAAAGACAGTACACAAGACAACAAACAAATAGAACAACAGAAACCAAACACCAGCAAAAGCAAGGTAAGACAGCAGCAGAACAACAGACAGTAAGAAACAGCGAGATACAATTAAGTGCAAGGGGGAGAGAGACACAGAGAACGAAACAGCTATACAAACTGCAGAGTAAACAGCAGGGCCGTACAACAGGACAGCAAGACCAAGAATTGTGTTCTCAATAGGGGATAACAGCTGAACACAGAAGGATAGGATACTGCATCTGAAAAGTAAGCTAAATCAACAGCTGTAAACCACAATAAAAATTTTGAAAGAGGGTTTTTTTGTTTTTTGAGTTATTTTTGCATGTTGGGCAATGTTTTTTTAGAATGATTTTGTTCCTTTACATCTTTATCCGTCTTCAACAGAACTATATTGAACTATTATTAAATTTCTACATACACTTAGATTTTGAAACCTTAAAGTGTCAAGAAATAAAGTAAAGATGATAGATTTACCCATCATCAGTGTAAGTTATCTTCCAATCCTCCTCGCCATCATGCTCTTCAATACTATCAATCATCTCATCTTCACTAACGTCGTCATTAAGCGTAGTATCACCATTAAGCTCAAGTGTATTGCCTGATGAATCTACACGTTCTACTGAAGTATCCTCGTGTAGTATCTCGATTATTACTTCTTCTGAATCTGAACCATCATTGATAATCTTCAATTCATCTTTCCATTCCTCAGTTTCTGGTTCTGTTGGGTCTGTGTCTGTTTGGATTGTTTTTAGTGTTGTTGATTGTTCTCCGTTGTTCCATACTACATATATTTCTTCTTGTTATTGTTCTGGTTCTAGTTGTATTCTGTCTCCGGGTTGTATTTTATCTGGTATGTTTTCGGGGTTTGCTCCTTTTACTTCTATTTTATCTCTGTCTAGTGTTTCTCCTCCGTTGTGCACTATAATGATGTTGTCGTCGTTTTTTTCAACTTCTAGGTTTGTGGTTGGTGGTGTTTCACCTAGCTGTCCGGTTAGTGTAGGTGTGAATGCAAAGAATAAGACTGCTATTAATACTGTTATGGAGACGAGTAGAATCACCCCAACTACTGGGGCCAACCCATTATTATTCGGAGGCAAAAAAACACCTGATAAACTTCGTTAACTACTGTTATATTCTAATATTTAAATGTTATCTTTTTTTGTATTTATTTTAGATTTATTTTTTTAGGTTTGTTTTTTAGGTTTTTTGGTGGTTGGTTCTCATAGATTATATCTGGGTTGTAGTTTGGTTTGTGTTTAAACTTCGCTGGTATTTTGGGGGTGGGGCACGGTTTGGAAGAAGGTTTTGGGTATCATGTTGTTATGAGGGACATTTTGTTGGGGGTTTTACTGTTTTGGATAGTGATAGAAATTCAAGGATTTTTGGATAGATCAAATTATATCTCTGAGTGCTCCACCTTTGGAAGCGGTTTTGTTACAAACTTCGGTGGTGAAGCATTCAAAATAATCTTTGAAACTGCTATATAATCTGTTTAATAATTCTGTGTTTATGGGTGTTGTTAGATTAAAAATTACTTTGTAGTCGTTTTCGATCGAACTCACCTACAGTAACATGTAACACAAAACCGGTCAGTATGACGAGTAATAATAAATTTCCAGTTAGCAGTTCTGCCGACCAAGCGAGAGCAACCAGTCCGATACCTAATGGAAGACCTAGACCACCTGGTCTTGGCACAAATTCGGAGAGTCGTAGAGCGATCCAGAGCGTAAATCCGGCTATGACTCCAATTGATAAAAGTAGTGTAATTGTCAAGTCTGTGAGGATGAGGCTAGATATACCAGTAAGTAGGGCTCCGACAGTGATTCCGAATCCGGTCCGCTGTAGCAATGTGGTTACGCGTCGGAATGGAAGTGATATTGATTCATGGGGATCTGTGTTTGCTTGTTTAGTTGTTTCGGTATGGTTGTGTGTAGTGATTTGTTGGCCAGCGGTGATTTCGGTCAGCTCTTGCCTTTCCTTTTGGCTTTTATTTTCTGTATTTTCTTCAGCTGGCAATCTCGATGATCTTCTTTCGACTTTATTTTTATTGTGTGAAGGTTCGTTAATTTGGATATTGTTAAATTGGACTGGGAGGGCTGCGGCTGTTTCGAAAGTGGGGCTGTCTTGTAGTTGGAAATGTAGATGTGGTTCTGAGGAGTTACCTGAGTGTCCACATCGAGCAATCTGTTGGCCTTGTTTGACATGGTCTCCTATGTTTACTTCGATGCTGCCAGGAACAAGGTGAACTAATGAACTGTATTCGTTGGAGGCGTGCTGGATGGTTACATAGTTACCTCTAATATCACGTTTCAACGGATGTGAGATACCTGCATGCTGAGACTCAAAGTCACTGTCCAGAATGTCTACGACGACACCGTCGGCTGGGGCAAGTACTGGTTCGTTGTAGCAGTAATATTCTTCAACGGCTGTTGAAGCATTATCTGGATGAGTTTGTCCCTTGTCATCGGTTATTACGTAATCGTAGGCATATCGCTGTGTGAGTGGGAACCACGAGTGCGAGTTTTCTTTGGTGAGGCCTCCATTAACAACTGTCCAGGTTCCTTCCACCGGTAACCGATAGTTAGCTTTAAGCTTGTAGTCAGCCTCAGGAACCGCTCCTTTATAGCGAATGTAGCCGATCAGGGAACCGGCAAACTGGAATGCATCTTGAACCATCAATAGAGGATTCAAGAACGTTGTCGGAACATAAATGACGTAGAAAATAATCCATTCAAGCCAACCACTATCAACACCATCGGTCGAATCGGATCTTGCTTCACTATCACCGTGTAATAAAGAATCTATGGCAGGGTGTATGTATGGCCAGAGGAACAAGAGAAAAAAGAGGGCGAATATTTGGAGAAGTTCGGCTGATTCAATGAACCAACCAGGGATAGCCAAGAAGCCTAGTAATCCTATTTTGGTGGGATCGATTTTACTGAGCCAGCTTTTAAAACTTCTCGCATTGGTTGGTGAGTCATCCTGTATCTCGGTATCGGTTTCAGTTTCGAAGGAATCTGCTCTGTGATTGGTGGCGTCATCAGTCATTGATATTCCCTCAGCCATGGCCAATCTACCGCTCCATATTCTTCCTTCATGCTGAACAAGATTGATTTTTGAACATCTGGATAGATATGGTAGCTATCGAAAAACGCTAAAACTGTCTTCTCCAGCATCGGCTGTTTCATGTAGGTCAAAGAACCGTAGAACGAACCAAGAAAGGTTCTTCCGGTTGGGGTGTTGTTCCAGTTAACATCTCTATCAAGTTCAAGGTTAATCTACACGTGATAACACCATTTTTTGTTTTTTTTAAATAGCTTTCTATGAGAATGACTTGGTATAATTGAGTGGTGAAAAATATAGATGTATCCTTGGTTTGTGGTTTGAAAGCCGTATATGCTATGGAACATCCTTTTAAGTTGTTTTCTGGCTATTGGGGTTTTTATTTGTTTGTGGGTTGGTTTTTTGGGTTATGTTTATTTGTTTATGAGGTTTATTTTGTTCTGGGTTTTTGGTTGTTTATTGTATGTTTATGGGTTGGTTGGGTTTGTAATGAATTTTGATTCGTATTTGCGTGAGTTGTGGTTTGTTTTTTTGGTTGGTTTTGGTGGTTTTTTTGGTGCTTGTCTGCGTTATATATTTGATTTGTGGGTTGGTGGTTTGGGTTCTACTTTAATAGTTAATTCTTTGGGTAGTTTTTTGCTTAGTTTGGTTGTTTATTATTCTTTAGTTCGGAAGAGCTTATCTGAGGGTTTTGTTGTTTTAGTTGCTACAGGTGTGTTGTCTTCGTTTACGACATATAGCACTTTTATCTTGCAGAGTTTCACTGCTAACCCTGTAGTTTTGGTTTTGAATATTTTAGGTAATTATGGATTTGGTTTGTTGGGTGCATATCTTGGTAAATTATTGATTAGGCGTTTTGGAGGTATTTGAATGGAGTGGTTGTTAGTAGGGTTTGGTGGTGTTGTTGGAGCTATATCAAGGTATTTTGTGTATCTATTTTTTAGGCAGGAAGAAAGTCCTAAAGGAACTTTATTGGTGAATTCTTTGGGGTCTTTCCTTATAGGTATCATAGTTTTTATAGGCTTGGATAGTTCGTTGGCTTTGTTTTTCGGTGTTGGGGTTGCAGGGTCGTTCACAACCTTTTCGTCAATGTCGGTTGAGACTATAAGAATTCAGGAAGAGAAGGGTTGGTGGCCAGCTTTCACCAATGGTTTTTTAAACCTAATACTGAGTGCAGCAGCCTTCCTAACCGCTTACCTAATCACTCAAACCCTTATATAAAAACCTAACGCCTAAAAAATAAATTCTATGTATCTATGTAATCAAAGTTTGATGAAAAAAGTTGGTTGTTTTTTTGTTTTTTTATAGATGGTTTTGTTTTTTATTTGGTTTTTAGAAAGTTATTTGTGGGATGTTTGTGTTATTGTTTATTTGTGAAAGTTGATGGTTAAAGATAAGCATGGTATGGGTGAGCCTGATAAGGATGGGGAAAAAGTGAGTTTGACTACTAATTCTGGGGAGCCGGTTCCGGATAATCAGAATTCTAAGTCTGCAGGCCCTAATGGTCCTCTTTTGATGGAGGATTATCATTATTTTGAGAAGATGGCTCAGTTTAATAGAGAGGAGATTCCGGAGCGTATCGTTCACGCCAAGGGTGGTGGTGCTTACGGAACGTTTACAGTTACTAATGATGAAATTGCTGAGTATAGTTGTGCAGATCTTTTTTCAGAGGTTGGTAAAGAAACCGATGTTTTTGTCCGTTTTTCAACTGTTGCTGGTTCTAGAGGGTCTGCAGACACTGTTCGAGACCCACGTGGCTTCGCAGTGAAGTTCTATACAAATGAAGGGAATTGGGATCTTGTTGGGAACAACACTCCTGTGTTCTTTATTCGAGACCCATCTAAATTCCCTGACTTCATACATACCCAGAAGGAAGTTCCAGGTAGTGGACTTAAGGATCCTACACCACAATGGGATTTCTGGTCCTTGAGTCCTGAATCTCTGCATCAAATCACTATTTTGTTCAGTGATCGTGGGATTCCAGCTTCCTGGAGACATATGAATGGATATTCAAGCCATACACTATCTCTATACAATGAAAGTGGAGAGCGGTATTGGGTTAAGTTCCATTTTAAAACCGACCAAGGAATAAAAAATTTAGACCCAGAGGAAGCTAAACGAATAGCTGGAGAAAACCCAAACTACCATCGTGAAGACCTTTGGACCGCAATAGAAAACGGTGAATATCCAACCTGGACCTTAGAAGCACAGATAATGCCTGAAGAAGAAGCAGAAGAATATCACATCAACCCATTCGACCTAACCCGAGTATGGCCTCACGGCGACTATCCACCAATAGAGGTTGGTACATTAGAACTGAATAAAAACCCCAGTAATTTCTTCCAAGAAGTAGAAGAATCCGCATTCAGTCCAGCACACCTAGTTCCCGGCATAGCTCCAAGTCCAGATAAAATGTTACAAGGGAGAATACCATCCTACGACGACGCCCACCGATATAGATTAGGTGTAAACTTCGAAAATATACCCGTAAATAAACCAAAAAACGCTGAAAAAAACAACTACCACCAAAATGGATTCATGCGAACCGATGGAAACCTCGGTTCTGGACCAAACTACGAACCAAACAGCTTCGGCGGCCCTATCGAAAAACCCTCAGTTAAAGCACCTCCACTCAAAATCTCTGGAAACGCCGATAGATACAAACCACAAGAAAGAATCGACAACTACAAACAACCCGGTGACCTGTTCCACAAAGTAATGAATGAAGAACAACGCCAACACCTAATGGATAACTTCGCAGAAAACATCAAACCTGTAGATGAAAAAATACAGAAACGCCAACTAACACATTTCTATAAAGCAGACCCCGACCTAGGACGAGGAGTTGCAGAAAGATTAAACATAGACATCACCGAAGCAGTGGACCAAAAACTAATCGAACTTGACGACACAAAGATAAGAAATGCAAAAAAAGTAGAAGACCTACTTTAAAAACAAACAATATAGGAGGATTTCAATTCCTCCTCTTCCAGTTTTTTTTCCCTCCAAACCTTTCCAAAAACTATTGTACTGTTGGTTTTATAATAGCTGTTTTTTGAGAAATATCTCTGATTTTGTGGATTATGTTTGTTTATTATAGTAATACTGTTTCGCCGTGTTTGTACTGCGATTAAAAAGGTATTGCCAGCTGTTGAATATTATTTGCCTAACTTCATCACAACTCTAGAAGGGGTTTTTGTCTTGAATATTTTATAGAAACTTCATTGAAAATTTTTCTGAGAAATATCAAACGGATTCTAATAATTTATATACTTTTGGTTTTGTTTTTATTTTTATTTCTTGTTTCTTTTGGTTTTGGTGGGATGGTTTAAAATGTTTTTAGATTTAATTCTGTTTGTTAGGTTTATGGATGGTGTTAGATGCCTGTTGAGATAGTTTATTTGACGGATTTTGCAATTGTTGTTGTTGCTGCTACTTTTATTGGTGTTTTGGCTCAGAAGTTTAAGCAGCCTACTATTGTTGCTTATATTTTGACTGGTGTGATTTTGGGTCCGGTTTTGTTTGATGTTGTTACTGAGGAGGGCTTGGTTGAGGTTATGGCTGAGTTGGGTCTTGGTTTTCTTTTGTTTTTGTTGGGTTTGAAGTTTCGTTTTAAGGATATTAAGGAGATTTTGAGGCCTATTTTAAATATTTCGGTTGGGCAGACTGTTTTGCAGACTGCTTTGGCGTTTGCTATTGCGTGGGTTCTTGGTTTTTCTCTTACTGAGGTTATTATTATTGCTTTGGCTACTGTTTTCGGTGCGACGCCTGTTATTGTTAAGATTCTTTCTGATAAAGATGAGATTACTACTTTGCCGGGTAAGATTGATGTTGGTGTTTTGATTGTTCAGGATATTTATTTGGTTGTTGTTTTGGCGTTGTTGGGTGCTGAAAATCTATCTAATCCTGGTGAGATTGCTTTAAGTTTGGGTCAGATTTTTTTATTGATGTCGGCTGTTGGTGTTGCTGCGATTGCTTCTTCTAGGTATTTACTTCCTAAGTTGTTTAAGAGAATAGCAGATCAGAAGGATATTTTCTTTACTTTGGCTTTGTCTTGGGCGTTTTTGTTTATTTATGTTTCAGAGTTTTTCGATCTTTCTATTGAGGTTGGGGCGTTTCTAGCTGGTTTGAGCCTTGCACAACTTCCATATAGCGATGAACTTCAAGATAGGATGAAGCCTTTGACAGATTTTTTCATTCTAGTGTTTTTCAGCAGTATTGGCCTCCAGATAGCTAGTGATGAATTATTCTATTATTGGTCTGAAGCTGTTATAGCATCAATAGTATTGGTTGTAGGTAATTTCTGGATAATGTTTTATTTAATCTGGAGAGAGAACTTCTCTATTGAGACATCCTTTTTGGGCAGTATCAATATGATTCAGGTAAGTGAGTTCTCGCTTGTTGTGGGAGCGCTTGCTTTAACTCAAGGGTTTATAGAAGCTGAGATTCTCGGATATTTGAGTTTGATGGCGTTGATGACGATGAGTGCGTCAACATACGTGATTAATTACAATCGGGAGATTTATGAGAAGGTTGAGCACCTATTCAGTGTTTTTGATTCTCCAGGACGTAAAGACACGGAGATACGGGAATATAAAAACCATGCTGTCGTTGTTGGTTATGATGAGTTAGCTGAAGCAATAGTTCCATTGCTTAAAAGGCATTATAACGAGGTTGTTGTGGTGGATCGTAAGACAGATAACATTGATTTACTTGAGAAACAGGACCATGAGTATGTGTATGGTGATTTTAAGCACACTGAAGTTAGGAAAGCCGTGAACCTTAAATATGCAGATTTTGTGTTCAGTTCTTCGGAACAGATTGATGTGAATAAACAGATATTGGCGGAAGTTAAACCTGAAACAATCTGTGTTTTCGAGGCTTCAAACTCTGGTGATGCTGAGAAACTACGTGAAATCGGTGCAGATAAAGTGGTTCTTCCAAAGGAGTTATCTGGAGAGATGATGGGTGAATACCTAGAGATCTACCTAAAGAACCCAAGCCATTTCAAGGAGATAATTCAACATGACTTAGATAGAATAAGGGGGGAGACAGATGGCTACTGAACTGATTCTCGACCTTTCAATCATCTTTATACTTGTTGGTTTCCTGCTCTTGGTATCTAACTACTTTGAATGGCCTACAATACCATTCTACATAATTGCAGGAATCGTTGCAGGGTTTTATATCGATGGTCAAAACATAATCGAGTTTGCTTATTGGGGAATCGCTTTCCTGGTATTTGTTTTCGGTGTTTCAATCGATTTCAATAAGATAAAATCAGTTATTTGGGAAAGCGAGATAACTGTTGGATTACAGGTATTAATCCTGGGTCCAATTGCATTTGCTATAGGGTTATTGTTAGGTCTAGATATAGTTAATGCGTTTTATTTCGCTGTAGCAGTGGTTTTAAGTTCAACAATAATAGGGTTTGAACTAAAAGACTATGAAAAGAGAGAAAGCTTTGTTCATGGAAGGCTTTCACAAACCATACATTTTTTCGACGACTTATTAGCAATTTTAATCGTTTTAATATTAAGTGCAGAAGCGTTCACAGCAGGGGAGATAACGCAGAACATACTGGCTGGTGGTTTATTAATATTAACTGGATTCCTAATCTATAGATATTTATTCAAATACATGGTGAAGATTACAAACGGATCCGGCGAACTCATGTTGATGGGAAGTATAACAATACTCATCTTCTTTTTAGGAGCTAGTGAGTTTTTAGGACTCTCAATTGTGGTTGGTGCTTTCGCAGCAGGTATATCGATTCGGACCGATGTTCCAAAATCCATGGATATGCTCAATGGCATAGAATCGATAAAAGATTTCTTCATAGTCCTGTTTTTCACAATGCTCGGTGCATTACTATCGATGCCTACAACAGAGACATTAATCATCGCTTTAGGCCTCCTAGTTTTAACAGGAATTTTAAAACCAATTATAAACACTGCATTCTTAGTTCAAGAAGGATATGACACGCGGACATCGACCCTAACAAGCATCAGCACAGACCAAATAAGCGAATTCACCCTAATAATAGCAATAGAAGGATTCCTAATCGGATTAATAGCTCCCGAACTATTCGATGCAATCATACTCTCAGCAGTAGTACTCATGATCTACAGCACATACACACATAAATACGACGAATATATCTACCGAAACATCATGAAAAAAATATTCAAGAAACCAGAAACAACTCAAACAGACAATCTAAGCGAGGTCAACCCCGACATAAAAGACCACGTAATACTGGTAGGGCATGGAAGACAAGGTAAAAAAATCCTGGAAAGCTGCAACAAAATCGGACACAAAACCATAGTGATAGAAAACGATCCCGCAGCCAGAAAAGAACTTAAAGGAAAAACGGAAAACTACGTAATAAGCGATGCAGTACAGCAATACACATGGCAGAAAGCAAAATACAAACAAGCAAAACTAATCATATCAACAGCACCCGACATAGAAGTGACAAACAAAATACTATCACTAAACACCAAAGCAGATAAAATAGTAAGATGCCGAAACATAGAGAAAAGCCGTAAACTACTGAATAAAGGAGCTCTATACGTAATACTCCCCAACATACTTTCACAAGACAAAGTCAAAAAAGAAATAGAAGACATACTCAAAAACAAAAAACAAACACAAAAATAAAACCAAAAAAATTAAACACCTAAATGAAACGTCAAAAAAATGATAAACTACGGTTTTTTGTTCCATTTAATTGTCTGGATATCGTGAATTAAACTCAGATGTTTTGTTTTTTGTTAGGTTGTTTTTTGGGTTTCTGTAGGTTTTTCTTCGGTTTTTTCCGTTTCTATTCCGACTATGTCTAAAACTCGGTTTTTAACGCTATTACTTACAATTTCGTTTAATATTTCTTGGTTTTCAACTGCACCATATATTTGGATTGGGATTTGGCCTCCAGCCATTCTTGTGTGACCTCCTGCTGACCCGATGTCTTGGAATGCTCTTCTTAATATCTCTCCAATGTCTACTCTGACATCTTTGTTTCTGGCTGATAGGTGTACTGTGTCTTCGACGATTCCGTACACGATTACTGTTGTGATTCCTTCAAGTTGTAGTAGGTAGTCCGCTGCTTGTATTAACGCGTCTTTGTCCGTTGATTCTTTTATTCCGGAAAGCAGGTAGGATCCATATACTTCTCGGTTTTTTATGGCGTCCCCTAATATATCTAGTGTTTCTGCATCCATTGCAGGTGATTCTAGTTCTTGTAATCGGTCTCGGTCTGCTAGGCTGTATAGGAAGTTTGCTGCGGTCATATCTGCTGGATTTACATTGCGTTTGAACTCTAGTGTATCTGTTCTTATCCCGAAAAGAAGTGCGGTTGCTAGATCTTCATCTACGAATATATCCAGTTCCTGTAGGTATTTTGTCATTATAGTTGAGGTTGACCCAACGTCATTTCTTATATCTATGAAATCTCCTTTTAGATCGACCTCTATGTCGTGATGGTCTATTACTATATCTACCTCAATATCTTTTGGTAGTACGTTGTTTTGTCCGGGAATAGCGTTATCGACCAACGCTATTTTTTCATATCCTTCGATACCACCGACCTCTTCGAACCTGATTAAATCGATATCAAGTAGGTTGACGAATGCACGGTTTTCTTGATGCCCAATCTCACCGCTATACACGATATCAGACTCGATATCTAGTTGTGAGGCTATTCGCTGTAAGGCATATCCAGCGGCTATTGAATCTGGATCTGGATTTGAATGTAAGAAGATGCCTAACCTCCTATCACTCCCTATCTCAGTAATAACATCTTTCAACTTACCTGTTTTGCGAACAATCTCCATTCGCTCTAGATTTCGGATAGCGGCATCTGAAATAACTTTTGCTGGATGTAGAACTATATCTCCACCGATATCCTTCATCGTTTGTTTATAAACAGGGTCTACAGCTCTAACAATCACCAGAGTTTCTGGATAACGACCTTTAATCTGTTTTAAAGCTTCAATATTCGATTCGTGGTCAGAAGATAAAATAAGAAACTGCTGAACCTCAGATAAATCCAAATCAACTTCATCCAAAGCTTTTATATCGGCTTGAACGGCATAATACCCTTTATCACGTAGATCCTCTACCTTATCAGGATCTAACTCGATAATCAAAAACTTCTCTTCTTTCTTATGAAGATAATCAGCTACGAAAGTCCCGGTACTACCACACCCAAGAATCGCATACTTAACATCTTCCGGTTTCTCCACATCATTCTGTTCTTCAGACATCAAAACCAAACCAAACCAATAAAACCATATCTATCTTTCTATCCTTTGTTTCCATTCTATATTCCTGTATTTATTTTTGTGTTTGTTTTTGTGTTTGTTTTTGTTTTATTTTGGCTAGTTTGTCGATTGGTTTTAGTGTTTTTAGTTTTTTTGTTTTTAGGTCTTTTTTAGCTGTGTTGTATATTTTTTTGCCTTTTTCGTTTCGGATGATTAGGGTTGACCATCCGTTTGAACTTGCTATGGAGCCTACGCTGATATCGGAGTGTTTTGATTCAAACTCACTACATTCCTTGCAGACCGGTCTTACACAGTGATTTATTTCGGATAGCTCCAATATGGATTCGGAGCCGTTGATTTTGTAGTTGAACTTGCCTTTGTTTATACCGATTTTTTCAATGTCGCATGCATCGCATTCTGCTTTGTCTGTGATTACTTTGAATAATTGTTGGTGTTGGAAGTTTTTCATGCAGAATACTCCGATGTAGTATTTGATGTTACCTACTCCGTTTTCGTTAAGTATTTTTGCAGCTTCAATTTGGCATGGGGTGCCCACGACAGCTATTTCACCATGTTGGGATGCTTTACGAACTTTAGATAGGATTGCTGCGGAACCAAATTTTGTTCCAGCTGATTCTAATACCTCTTCAGGTCTGGTTACAACGTATGGAATTGGTTTCCAGCTGTCTGTCTGTCCAACCACTACAGCAGCATCGATCTCATTTTTGTTTAGGAGAGATATTAATATCGAGGTGACTGCCCCCCCGTCTTGGCTTTTTTCTATTACCTCTGGGTTTCTACTTCTAACAGAGATAGATCTCTCTCTATCAAGTTCCTTTAATCCAAAACTATCTAAGTCATTAATTTCTGGACATACATCGGTGCACAAACCACATTCAACACATTCATCGATTAAATTCGGACCGTCATCTACTTCGATGACTCCTGGTTTGCATGCGGCAACACAAGCACCGCATATACGACATAAACCACTGTCAACAACTTCTTTTTTTAGTTTATCGAAACTCACAACTACCACTTCTCACTGTGAACAAACTTTTCCATTGAATCTCTTTTAGGTGGGTTGGGCTCCACGTCTGGATGGCCAATCGGTAGCATTGCAACCGGCCTCACACCACTGGGTATCCCCAGTATGTCTGACACCTGTGTTTCATTGAAAGCTCCAATCCAACATGAAGACAGGTTGAGTGCGTGAACTGTTAAAAGCATGTTCTGTATCGCTGCAGATGCATCTTGTATTGAATATAGGTTATATCCCCTATCACCATATTTCTGGCTTGAACGCTCCATGTTAGCACAAACAACAATTATGACTGGTGCATCGGAGATAAATGACTGTCCAGCTGCATCCACCAACTCATCTATAACTTCTTTATCTCGAACGATTATGTAGTCCCTTGATTGAAGATTCCCTGCGGAGGGAGCCCAAACACCCGCTTCAATAATCTTATCCACCGCTTCATCACTAACATCTTTATCCTTAAACTTCCGGACACTTCTTCTAGATTTAATTACATCAAATATATTCAATGCCTTAACCATTTCTTTTGAACTCATAAACAACCACCAAATAATTTAGAATAACAAAACTATACGTCAAACCATCTATCGTAATATAATCGTAGGGATATATGTTTTACAGTTAAATGTTTTTACCCTTTGAAACGTTTGAACATCTTATCGAAAAAAGAGTCATGTTCTTCCTGTGGACCACGAACCAACAAAACAGTTCCTTCATACTCACTACCTATCTTTTCAGGAAGTGGGCCGAACAATGTATCTAGATTAAGTTTAGAGTTCATAACACTACCAACACAAACATAATCATACCCCCTAACTTCTTCTAGCAATCTTTTCTTCCGATTACTCCCTACAACCACAGAGATTTCAAAAGAACCTTCTAAACCTGCTTCTTCAGTCATACGACTAATCAACTTCCGACCAACCCTCTTAACCTTATAAACCTCCTCACTCGACATACTGGAATCAACCTCCTGGTAATTAACTAAAGTCAAGTCACCATCGATAAACTCCCTAAGTTGCCCAGCCCGCTTAACGGTGTACAATGTATTAGGGCCCTCCCCAACCAAACAAGCAATCGAGATATCCTCACCAACCCCATCCTTAACAACTGTAACCTCACAACAAGCACCACGAACAATCGGATCGATTTTAGAACCAAGGACATAATCCTTTTTAGAAACCTCACCATCCCAACCAATAACCAGATGATCCGCATCCTCCTCCTCTAAAACACGTAAAACCGAACTACCAACATCCCTACCAACAATCGCTCTAGTACGAAGCGACACATCACCCAATCTATCCAAACTACCAACTAAGTTTTCAGCCTGATCCAAAATCTTTTTCTGAACATCAAGTCCACGAGATTCTGCCTCAATACTCTGAGACAAAGAAATCTGAGGAGGAACCTCAACAACATTAACAACAACCAACTCACCCACACCACCACCTATAATAGCTCCAGCCATCTTCAACAAACAAAACTCAGTACTAGGATTCCTAACAGGCACAACAACCTTAACATCATCAACAGTAATAAACAAAACCTCCAGTAAACCCCACTACATAAATATATCAAATATCACAACAAAACATTTACCTAAAAAACATACAAAAAACCCAGAACAAACAATTATATTAAAACATGACAACTAAAATGTCAGCAATTATCTCTACAAAAAAATGCTAAATTTATTGAAAAATAGTTATCCTCTTTTTATTTTTCTTAGATTTCTAAAAAACCAGTTATCTACTTGTTTTTATCTTTTTTTATGTTTATATTTGTTTTATTTTGTTTTTAGATAGTTTTAATAGATTATAATGCAATCCATAGTTATATGAGATTAACTACAGTTGATCGTTTTCCGGATAAAGAAGTTGTTGAGGATTTGGGAGTTGTTCGGGGAAATACGATTAGAGCTAGAAATATTGGAAGAGACATCACACAGGCATTTAGAAATCTGGTCGGCGGTGAACTAAAAGCATATACCGAGTTGTATAGCGAGGCTCGGGAAGAAGCTATCGATCGAATGATAGAGGATGCAAAAAAACTCGATGCAGACGCAATCATAAACATTAGGTTCATGACATCAATGATAGCGACTGCTGGAGCCGAAATACTGGCTTATGGAACCGCAGTTAAACTGAAAGACAAAGAAAACAGAAAAGATAACTAAAAAACCAAAAACCATTTTTTATTCACTAAGAAAAAAACCTACCTACTCCATTTCATTTTATTTTATTTTATTTTCTTGTTGTTTTTTTGTTTTTTTTGTGTTGGTTTTGGTTTTACTGGTTTTTGTTTTGTTTTGTTTTGTTTTTGTGTTATTTGTAGAGTGGTGTGTCTTGTATGTAGTTTTTGTTTGTTTTGAGTGCTGTTTCGGCTTTGTGTAGTTCTTTGCTTAGGTATGCGGTGTGGTGTTTTGTGGGGTTTTGTGTTTCTATTATTTTGTTTATTATTGTGTCTGAGTTTTTTCCTATCAATGTTTTTGTTGGTTTTTTTGTTTTGCAGTTGTAGTATGTGGCGTATATTGTGTTGTTTTTGCGGTTGACTCCTATTTGGTAGCATCCTTTGCAGTTTTCGATGTTTTTGTTGGTTTTTTTGTTTTGGGTGGTTTTGATTATTTTTTTGGCTTTTGGTGGTTTGAATTCTTTGTATGTTTTTTCTTTGTGTTTTATTAGGTGGGCTCCGAGGTTTTTGGGTGTTGTTCCACGGATTTTTGCTAGTATGCTCATTGTTGTTGCGGTTTTTAGTTCACTGGTTGATCCTTGGGTTTTGGGGCTTTCTTCTGTTGTTAGTAGTAGGTTTACATCGAGTTCTATTGCTATTGAAGCCATTAATGCGTTTATGCTGTGGCTGTCGGTGTCTATTAGTTCGGTGATGTTTCCGATGCCCATTAGTAGTGGGGTTTTTTGGTCTTTTTCTCGGAATTGTATGTATCTTTTTAGTGAGTTTGTTAGTCCTTGTAGTGGTGGGCTTAGTATTGGGTCGGCTATTGGGTTGGCTCCGAGGTTTTTTGTTTTTTTGATGTTTTGATGTATCTTTTCAGGGTTGTTTGGGTCGCCTAATACAACTAGGTTCTGGTTTTTTAGTTTATTTCCGAGTTTGTTTATTAGTTTTTCGTTGACGCTTAGTATTAGGTCTATATCTTGTTCTATGCCTGTTTCGATGTGTTCTGGGTTCATTGTGTCTAGGCTTACTGGAGCTATGTCTTGGATTGTGTTGATGGTTTTTTTTATGTCTTGGGGTTTTGCGTTGTGGTGTACTCCGATGTCGATTATGTCGGCTCCGTTTTCTATGTGTTGTTTGGCTTTTTTTCGTAGTTCGCTGGGTTTTTTGTTTGTTGCGTCAACTATTTCGGTGATTATTTTTGTTTTTGTGTTTTTCCCTATCTGTAGGTCACGTATCTGTAGTTGGGGTTTGGGGTTTTGGAAAAACTGGTTTATTGTTTCTTGATCGATATAGCCTATTTCTATTACTTCGTCGGCTGGTTTTTTGGGGCTTAGTTTAGAGATTTGTTTGTAGTTGATTTCAGTTATGTCGTAGGCGTTTTTAGGGCCTTTTACTACGTTCTGTAGTTCTGAGTAGTCGTGTGGACTTAATCCGGAAACAACTATCCAACTATATCTATTTTGGTCGATAATTCGTTTTATATGGTTGGGGGTTGTGAAGGCAGCTACGTCTATAGGTAGTTTCTGAACTTCGAACTCTATGTTGTCTGCCTCTAATTTGTTTGTTTGTTGAGAAAGTACTTCGAATGCTTTTTTTCCTGTAACAAATAGGATTTTATCCATCTATCCGTATCCTCTTTTTTAATTTGTTATATCAGTAAGGTTAGTATCAATATGATTAACACTAGAATGGCTATAATTAACAATAAGAATAGGATGACGATTGGTGTTAGTAAAAAAGTGAGTATTGTTACCAATGTTCCTCTGAGGACTGGGTAGTCTTTTTCTTTTTTCTTTGCATCTCTATATACAAGGTAGCCAAGTAGTATGGCCAGTAAGATGATTATTATTGTTGGAACTGAAAATATCATCCTATTCGGTTTCCATTTTTTTTATTTTTTTATTTCCATTTTTTGGGGTCACATATCTCGTCTGTTGTTCTTTCTATCTCTAGTTCTTTGACTGGTGTTGCTCCATCTTGTATTGCTTTTTCTACAGAGAAGCTGTCTTTCATTAGGAATATGTTGTAGTCTTGGATCATTCTCTGTGAGACTGAGTTTTTTAGTATTGAGGCGTGTTTTGTGTATCTTTCTTTGCCGACACAGTAGGGTGTTAGTTCGTGAGTTATTTGAGGTCGGTAGTAGTGTTCGTTGAGTGTATCGAAGACATGGTCTTTGTCGGGTTCTGTAAACTCGAATCTATATTTACTTTGGTTGTAGTAGTCACCTAGTTTCGAGAAAATTTCTTTTTGATCGAAATATTGTTTGAAAACGTATTTAGATCCTAACTTGAAAACTACCAGTTTTTTGGGGTTAACATCAAAATCTGACATCAAAAAAAGTATTGTTTTTATAAAAGAATAATACTTACCACACCGTGATGGCGTGGCTTGGTTTTTTTAGATTAGATTAGGTCGAGTTGTTTTAGTACTTTTTTGAGTTGTTGTCGAGATCCATTTTCCATTCCTACCATTGGGCTTCTTAGGCCTCCTGAGGCTAGGCCGATTAGTTCTGCTCCAGTTTTTACAGGTATTGGGTTGGTCTCTATGAATAGTGTTCTGTATAGGGGTGCTAGTTCGTAGTGGAGTTTACGGGCTTTACCGATGTTGTTGTTTTTGATTGCTTCGACCATCATGGAAACTCTTTTTGGAGCGAGGTTTGCCGCAACCGATACAACTCCTTTTCCACCTAATGCCATTATAGGTAGTGTCATTGAGTCGTCTCCAGATAGCACTGTGAAATTCTGGGTGGTTTTTTCGATTACATCGCTTACCTGGTTGATGTCACCGCTTGCTTCTTTTATTCCTATTATGTTTTTTTCTCTTGATAGGGTTGCTACTGTTTCGGGCTGGATGTTTGTTCCTGTACGGCTTGGTACGTTGTAGATAACTATTGGTATGTTTACACTGCTGGCTACCTCTCGATAGTGTTTTATTAGGCCTGCTGCAGTAGGTTTGTTGTAGTATGGTGTTATAACCATAGCTATGTCTACGCCTACGTCTTCTGCATATCCGGTTAGCTCTATTGCTTCGCGTGTGGAGTTGGAGCCGGTGCCGGCCATAACAGGGACACGGCCTTTAGCTGTTTCTACAGCGAGTTCAATAACTCTCTTGTGTTCTTGGTATGATAATGTTGCAGACTCTCCTGTTGTTCCACATGGAACGAGTCCTGAAACACCATTATCGATTACATAGTCAATGTTTTTCTTGAAGCCTTCTACATCAACTTCGTCATTTCTGTCAAAAGGAGTTATTAAAGCCGGAAATACGCCTTCTAATTCCATTTTAATTACAACCTAAATAAACTGTGTTTTTTACGCCCACTCTAACGACATTAATTAGGCGTCTTTCCTTTTAACCATTTTCCCTAAAAAAATGGAATAAAACTGCATACACCTCTGGTTAAATGAAAAATAAGTTATTGATAGTTTTTATTTTTTTCTGGACCTAACCATATAGGGTTTGGAGGTCTTTTTTCTGGATACCCTATGTTTGTTTTGAGGTATCCAGTATTTTTTTATGTGTTTTCTTCTGTCGTTGTGTTTTTACTGTTTTTCTTAGCTATTAAACCTGCTATTCTGTTTCTCAATCTTTTGCTTCTGACGTTCGTTAGTTCTTCCACCATCTCTTTGTTTTCTTCAAAGTCATCTGAAAACTTTTCGCCATGATACTTCATCAGTTCTTCTCCAACACTTCTTATAAATTTTGGTCTACTTCTACCCAATATTTCACCGGCCTTTGTTTTTTGTTGTATTTAGTCGGACAGTCCATTAAGATTTATGTGTGTTTCCAATAGTCATTAGGGTTCTATGGCTTTATTTTGGTTTTTATTTTTTATTTTTTTTTTAATTTCTCTATTATTTGGTTTGGCTCGATGTCTCTGATCTTTATTGTTTTTTTATTTTGTCTATGACCTTTAGTTATTGATATATCGTTTTTGTTAACCGATAAGATGTTTTGTAAGTAATTGATTAGTTCTTTGTTTGCTTTACCTTTTTCTGGCGGTTCTTTTACGTCAATTCTAATCCTCTGTCGCCATTCGTTATATCCAGTTATCTGGGTTTTGTTTTGACCTGGATTTACATTAACTCTGAGTTGAACATCGCTGTTCGTTTTCTTTAAAGCCCCTTCCATGTATAATCGATTGATTCCCTAAATTGTTTTTTGTTTCGGTAAGAAAAAACAGTTAAAATTAGTTAAAATATAAAAAATAAAAATGTAGGGAGAGGAGGTGGGTGGTTAGGTTTTTCTGTGTTTTTTGTATTGGTTGGTGTTTTATTTGTCTAGTTCGAATGTTTTTGCGTTTCTGTTGGCGATTTCTTGTATTTGTTCTATTTTTTGTTGGCCGTTATCTTTTTTGAATAGGTGTTTGTATCGTTTTTGTTTTTCTAGGTATTCTTCGACTGGTTTGCGGTTTTTTATTTTTCTTATATTTATTATTTCTCCGTTTTCCATTTCGTATACTGGCCATAGGGCTGTTTCTACTGCTAGGCGTGCGATTTCGATTGTGTCGCTTTCTTTGAATCCCCATCCTGTTGGGCATGGTACGTGTATTTGTACGTATGATGGGCCGTCTAGTTCTGCTGCTTTTTTTACTTTTTCTACTACGTCTTTTGGGTATGCTATGCTTGCTGAGGCTACGTATCCTACGCCGTGTGAAGCTGCTATTGCGAGGGCGTCTTTTTTGGTGTTTTCGTTTCCGTATGATTGTTTTCCTGGTGGGCTTGTTGTTGTTGATGCTGCTAGTGGTGTTGCTCCTGATCTTTGAATTCCTGTGTTCATGTATGCTTCGTTGTCGTAGCAGATGTAGGTTACGTCGTGTCCTCTTTCGAACATTCCGCTGAGGCCTCTCATTCCTATGTCGACGGTTGCTCCGTCTCCTCCTTGGGCGATTACTTTTGTTTCGTTGTCGCCTTTGGCTTTTAATGCGGCTTCTATTCCAGCTGCTACTGAGGCTGAGTTTTCGAATAATGAGTGGATCCAGGGTATTTCCCATGAGCTTTCAGGGTAGGGTGTGCTTATGACTTCTAGACATCCGGTGGCGCAGGTTGCTATTGAGTCTTGTTCTACTCCTTTCATTGCGAGGCGGGCTCCTAATGCGAGTCCACATCCTGCACAGGCTCTATGGCCGGATACGAAGTCTTCTTGTTCTCTTAGTTTTGTCATTTTTTATTCCTCCTTTAGGTCGACAAATCTTACTTCGCGTGTTTGTCCGTTGTTTAGGTCGTCTTTTGTTTGTTGTACTATGTTTTTGATTGATTGTCTAGGTATGTCTCTTCCTCCGAGGCCTACGATGTAGTTTGTCATTTGGGGTTTTATGTCTGCGGAGTATAGTGTGTCTTTCATTTCGGTGTATAAGGCTCCTTTTTTACCTAGTGTTATGTTTTTGTCTAGTACTGCTACGGCTTCTGCGTTTTGTAAGCCTTCGATTAGTTCTTGGTCTGGGAATGGTCTGAATGCTTTTATTTTGATTGCGCCTACTTGTTTTCCGTTTTCTCTTAGTTCGTCTACTGCTTCTTTGATTGTTCCCATTATTGAGCCGAGGCTTACCAGTATTATCTCTGCGTCTTCGGTTTTGTAGTTCTCTGTTAGGGTGTTTTGTGTTCGTCCGAATTTTTCTTCGTATTCACTGAATACTTTGGGCATTATGTCGCGGGCGTTTTCCATTGCTTGGTATTGTTCGTGTCTTATCTCCATGTAGTCTGATGGGAATCCGACTGTTCCAAGTGTTAATGGGTTTTCGGGGTCTAGTTTTATTTCTGGGTCGAATTCGGGTAGGAATTCTTTTACTTTTTCTTTTTTTGGTATTGATACTGGTTCGTATGTGTGTGTTAGTATGAATCCGTCCATGCATACCATTGCTGGTAGCATTACGTCTTGGTTTTCGGCTATTTTGTAGGCTTGTATTGTCATGTCTAGTGCTTCTTGGTTGTCTTCGGCGTATAGTTGTATCCAGCCTGCGTCTCTGACTCCCATTGAGTCTGAGTGGTCGTTCCATATGTTTATTGGTGCTCCCATTGCTCTGTTTGCTACTGACATGACTATTGGTAGTCTTAGGCCTGAGGCATTGTATAATACTTCGCTCATTAGCATTAGGCCTTGGCTTGCGGTTGCTGTGAATGTTCTAGCGCCTGTTGCACTTGCTCCTACGCTTGCGCTCATTGCTGAGAACTCGCTTTCAACTCGCATGTAATTGCTTTTTAGGTCGCCGTCTGCGACGAACTGGCTTATTTTTTCTACTATGTGTGTTTGGGGGGTGATTGGGTATGCTGATACGACGTCTGGTTCGCAGCATCTTACTGCGTGGGCGACGGCGTGTGAACCTTCCATAACTCTTCTTTCAACCATAATTCTTTCCTCTTTGTTTTTTGGTTATTTCTCGTCTAACTCCATCTCTATTGCTTCTACGGGACATTCTTTTGCGCATATTCCGCATCCTTTGCAGTAGTCTAGGTCTGTTTCGAATATTATGTCGTCTTCGTGTTCTACTTCGATTTTACATGTATCTGGACAGTATTCCCAACATTTTTCGCAGCCGATGCAGGCGTCTTTATCTAATATTGGTTTGTATGTTCTCCAGGTACCGGTTTTGTATTTTTTTGTGGTTCCTGGGTCTGCTTTTCCAGCGAAGTCTACCATTTTTTAGTCCTCCATTTTTTCTTTGGCTTTATCCATGACTAATGCATTTTTTTCTCCTATTTCTCCTGGGAACCGGGCTTTGACTCTTTGTTTCATTGCTTCTACACTTACTATTCCGGTTGCTCCTGAGAAAGCTCCTAACAACGCTGTGTTCATGATTGGTTTTCCTAGTATGTCTAGAGCTAGTTTTGTTGCGTCTATTGTGACTACTTCTGCATTTGTATCGAGATCGAGTTGATCGGGGTTTCTGGATGTGTTGATTATTATCATTCCGTCATCCATGATTCCCTTGGTTACGTCTATCGTTCCGATGAGTGTTGGGTCTTGAACTATGACGTGTGAGGGTTCGTATATCTGGCTTCTGATTCTTATTGGTTCATCACTAATTCTTGCGAATGCTTTAACGGGTGCGCCCCGTCTTTCAACACCGAACGCTGGGAATGCCTGTGCTTCTAAACCGTCTTCAAAAGCTGACTCCGAAAGCAGTTCGGCGGCGGTTACGGAGCCTTGTCCACCCCTTCCGTGTATCCTAATCTCTTTCATCAACTCACTTCCAATTTTTTTAATCTTAATTTCATTCCCACAACTGTGTTTTGTGGTATACCTTACTAAATTTACATAAATTAATAATTATAAATCATGATAAATATATCGATTTATACTAAAAAAACCAAAATAAAAACAAAAAATAACATAAATGATTAGTTAGAAAGGATAAATAAACCCTACATCGTTAAATCAAGACCAATACTAAATCTAAAACATAGTTAGATTAAAGAAACACATAAAAAACCTGTTCTGTTGGATAAAAATGAAAAAAATGAAGAGATGGATAGACAAGATGGAAAACCGTTACTCAAATAACGGAGAAAAAAACGTTCAATATCCAAAACTAAATGAAATCAACAATGTTGCAGTTGAAAAAGAGTTGGTAACCAGGAGAACATCCATCGACCCATCTCTTCAAAACCTACATCACAACCCACTACGTTGGTTCGAAGACAAAGAAATCATAAACGGCTATCGGAACATAATCGACACATACTGGCTAGAAAGAGGTTTCTCACGCTGCATAATATACGAACACCTAGACGAAATGGACCTTAAATACGTGGTTATAGAGCCACAGCTAACCGAAGAAGAAAAGGAGATAACACAAACAATATTCAGAAAACTAAAAAACCAGATACTTAAAAACGAGATAACTACCGACCAAGAAAAACGAAAAAAAATCCTATACAAACACCTAAAAGACGTCTGCAGAAAAATAGATAAACAGATCGATCAAACCCGGTTCCTAAAGATATACTACTACATAAAGAACCAGGTCTTCGGTTTCGACGTAATAGAGCCGTTGATGCAAGACAGATACCTAGAAGACATCTCCTGCAACGGCAGCGACATACCAATATACGTATACCACCAAAAACATGGAAACCTCAAAACAAACATCCAGATCGAACCTAAAAAACTCGAAAAACTAGTGATGACAATAGCTCAAAGAAGCGACAGACAGATAAACTTCGCCAGACCAACAGCAGAAGCAACACTACCCGACGGCAGTAGAGCACAACTAAGCTTGGGAAAAGAAGTAACCCTCCGAGGCAGTACATTCACAATAAGAAAATTCCCCGAACAACCAATAACACCAACAGACCTCGTAGCATGGGAAACACTCTCACCAGAAATACTCGCATACCTATGGCTACTTTCCGAAAACGGAAAAAACATAATGGTAGTTGGAGGAACAGCCACAGGAAAAACAACAACACTAAACGCAATAACACTATTCATACCAACAAACTCAAAAGTAGTCACCATCGAAGACACACACGAACTAAGACTCCCATTCGAAAACTGGATTCCATCAATAACAAAAAAATCACAAACCAAAGACATCGAAGACATAGATATGTACGACCTACTCAGAAGTTCATTAAGACAGAGACCAGAATACATAATCGTAGGAGAAGTACGTGGAGACGAAGCCATATCACTATTCCAAGCAATGTCAACAGGCCACACCTCCTTCTCAACACTACACGCCTCAAGCGTTGAAAAAGCAGTTAGAAGACTAGAAAACCCACCAATAAACGTACCAAAAAACATGATACCCGCCCTAGACATAATAATGGTGCAATCACTCCAAAAAATCGAAGACAAAAAATACAGAAGAGTGCTCGAAATCCAAGAAATAGGAGAATACAACCCCGACTTCGACGCAATCATGACAAACCTACTCTACAAATGGGACAACACCAGAAAGAAATTTAAAAGAAAATCAAGACCCATCAACCTCAAAAACATATCCGAGGAACAAGGAATATCATACGGAGAACTCGAAGAAGAACTAAATACAAGAAAAAAACTGATAGAAAAAATGGTTGAAAAAGACATCCGTAGCTACAGACAAGTCGTAAAAACGATCAAAAAATACGAGAAAGATAAAGAAACACTACTAGAAACACTCAATATAAACCAAAAAAAGAGATAAAAAACACCTTTCACCAGCCAGTAGATGTAATATGTTATCTAAAGCCATCCTAAAACGATATAAACACATCATATCGAAATACATAGACCATGAAGAGATGGCTATACTACTAAAATCAGCAAGACTATCTACAACACCAGAAAAACTAATCACAACAGCATTCTTAACAGCAACAACAACCCTAATAATAGGCATAACACTCTCACTAACACTACTAACCGCAGCAACCATAATACCTGGAATAATAATAACCGGTTTTTTAAGCATTATAACAGGCCTATCAATATTATACTACCCCAAATTGGTGGCAGACGGAAGAAAACAACGAATAAACATCAACCTCGGCACTGCCGTCACATTCATGTACGCTTTATCCAAAGGCGGTATGGATATATCAGAGATATTCAGACGTCTAGCCCTACATGAAGAAGCCTATGGAGAGCTCAGTAAAGAAGCAAAACTAATAACCACAGAAATAGATTTTTTCTCAAAAGATATACAAGAAGCCGTAAACGAATGCATCAAAGTAACTCCCTCACCAAAATTCAAAGAGTTCCTCGCAGACATGATACCCGTACTAAGAGCGGGAGGCGACATATCAAACTACCTAGAAAAAAAATCAACAGAATACCTTGACGACTCCCTTGAAGAACAAAAAAACTACATCTCATTCCTAGGATACATCTCAGAGATCTATGTAGCAGGTTTCGTAGCAGGCCCACTCGTCTTGATATTAAGTGTAGTTATACTAGGAATAACATTCGGTACATTCCCAGTTGAACTAACATACAGCATATACCTCTTACTCCCACTCGGCGGATTATTCTTCATAATACTACTAAAAACTGTTTCACCTGAAAAAGAAAACAAATTCAAAGAAACCGATTACCATAGATTTACAAAACGGTTTGAAGGCATGGAGCCCAATGAATTCAGTGAGAACAAAATCGAATACCAAACCGATTATACCGAAAAAATAGAAAACTACATATGGCTGATGAGATCAAAACCAATAAACACACTATACCTCACCATACCAATATCAATACTCTACATAACCCTCATCCTCCTAACCAATGGCTACTACTATCTAATTGAAACCATAGAGCTTCAAACCGTTTTATTAAGTATCATACTATTTCTACCGATGTCCGTTTTTTATGAAATAGAAGAAAGACGTCGGAAAAAAATCGAGTCACAGTTCCCAGACCTACTTAGAATGATAAGCAGTTTAAATAGAACTGGAATGTCTCTTAAATCAACAGTAATGGAGATCTCAGAGGTCCCAGGCATCATAGGCCGAGAAATAAGCCGAGTCAGAAATGGAATCGAATGGAACATCGGAGTAAGAGAGTCACTAGCCCGATTCGCATTCAGAATGAAAAACAAAGAAGTATTAAGGTCAATAATATTGATTTTAGAAGGAACCAGAGCCCACAACCAAGTTAGCACAGTATTAAACGTAGCAACCGAAGACATAAACAACAGAGAAACATTAAACAAACAACTAAAAAGAGACATACTACCCTATATAGCTTTAGTTTGGCTCGCATTCCTAATATTCCTATTCACCGCCTTGGTACTATCAAACCAATTCATCGCCGAAATGCCTTTAGCCGAAGAAATCGGTGACGTAGACCAAATAGAGTTCGGTTTCGAAAAACACGAACTAGAGATAATGGAAACACTAATCCTACATTCAGCAATGTTAATGGGATTCGTCTCCGGAATCGTAGCAGGAGAACTTTCAAAAGGAACAATGTACAGCGGCCTCAAACACGCATTACTAATGTTGATAATAGCATACACACTGTTCACAATATTCTACTAAAAAAACAAGAAAAAAAACACAAAAAAAGATATTTCTGTTAAATCGCTTGTTCTATTAGGTTTGTTATTTCTGAACTATTATTTATTTTGTTTTTGTTTTTGTTTTTGTTTTTGTGGTGATTGTTTTTTTGAGTTCGCCTGTTTCTGGGTTGTATAGGCATTCGGGGTCTTCGGCGTAGAAATTTCCTTTTTGGTGCCATGCTTTTTGTCTGCATCCTCCGCAGAGTGTTTTGTAGTCGCATTCTCCGCATTTTCCTTGTAGTTTGTTTTCTTTTTGTCTTAGGTTGCATAGTGTTTTGTTTGGGTTTTCGTTCCATATTTGGCTGAATTTTTTGTTTCGTATGTTGCCGATTTTTTTGTGTGGGGCGAAGTGGCATGGGTTTATGTTTCCTAGGTGGTCGATGTTGGCGACTTTGGCTCCGATGGAGCATCCTCCGGATAGTTCTAGTAGTTCTTTTATTTCGTTTATTCGTTCTTTGTCTATTCCTTCTTGTTTCATTCTTTCTAGTATGTATACGCCGTCCATTGGTGAGTCTGTTGTTAGGATTTCGATTTCTTTGTTTCTTAGTTCTATTGCTTTTTCGTATAGGTAGTCTAGTACTTGTTTTCTTTGTTCGAGTGTTATGTCCATGTTGGTTATTTTTTGTCCTCTTCCTGTGGGGACTAGGTGGTATATGCAGAAACGGTCTACGTTGTGTTTTAGTGCTAGGTCGAGTAGTTCTGGGACTTCGTTCCAGTTTTTTTGGTTTAGGGTTAGCCGGATTCCGGTTCGTATGCCGGTTTTTTTAGCGTTTTTGATTCCGTTTAATGCTTTTTGGAAGCTTCCTTCTATTCCTCGGAAGTTGTCGTGTGTTTTGGGTTTTGCTCCGTCGAGGCTTACTCCTGCGTATCTTATTCCGGCTTCTTTGAGTTTCTGGGCTTTTTTTTCTGTTATTAGTGTGCCGTTTGTTGATATGACGGTTCTTACTCCTTTTTGTTTTGCGTAGTTTGCGTAGTCGAAGAATTTATCGCTGGCTAGGGGTTCTCCACCGGTGAATATCAACATTGGTATTTCCATTTCGGCTAGTTCGTCTATTAGTTGTTTGCCTTCTTTTAGTGTTAGTTCGTTTGGGTGTGGTTCTTTTGCGTCGAGGTAGCAGTGTTTGCAGTCGAGGTTGCATTCTCTTGTTATGTTCCACATTACTACTGGCCGTAGGTCGGTTGAAAATCTGATTAAACTGTCTTCTATGTCTTTAGATCTTTTGTATCGGGCTCTCATTGCTTCGTATACGGTTCCATTATCACTGAGTAGTTTTGAGAATACTATCATTTTCTTGCCTCAATGGTTTTGTTAACTTCCTTGACCATTTCAGTAAATAAATAGTCTTTAGGAACTATTACTTCTTTAACCCCATATTCATTTAGTATGTCTTTGGTTGGATGTCCAATCGCTGCTACATACATGTTGTTCATTTGTCTAACTGTTTTGTTTTGGGTTTCTAGTTCTTTGGCGACTTTCATGTAGTTTTTAACTGTCATTTGGCTTGTGAAACCGATTATATCGATTTGTTTTTGGTTTATTTCGTTTATTAGTTTTTTTATTGGTTTTTTGTTTCTGGGCATTCCTACTTTGTATATCGGTACATCATGTACTGTTGCGCCATATTTCTTTAGGCCTTCTGAGAGTTTTGGGCTTCCATGGTTGCTTCTAGCGATCTCTATGTGTTTTCCATCTACTTGGTTTCCGATCTGTTTTACAAGTCCTGTTGAAGAGTATATTTCTGGTATTAGGGAATCTACATTGTGTTTTTTTAGTGCTTTCTGTGTTTTTGGGCCTATCGCGTAGACTGTTATTTCTTTTAGTTTTTGTTTGAATTTTTTTTGGTTTTCTATTCCGTTGAAAAAGTATTTGACGCCGTTTTGGCTTGTTAAAATCAGTATATCTGTTTCGCCTTCTAGTATGTTTTGGATTAGTTTTTTGTATTCTTGGTTGTGTTCGGGATATAACTGGATTGTGGGTGTTGCTTTGGGTTTGTATCCATTTTCTTTTAGTATTTTTTTAGATTTCTCTATCGATGGTTTTGGTCTTGTTATCGCGAATACCTTCATTTTTTTCCTCATCTTTGATTTGGAATATTTGTGATGCAGTTTCTATTAGTTTTTGATCTCTTTCCACAGCCGCTTGTTTTAGGGCTATTGTTGGGTCGGAGAGTATTTTGTTTTTTATAGATCGTGTTAGGTCGTCGATTATTTCTTGCTGTCCGTTTTCTAGAGATAGTTTATGTAATGCTTTCTGCATCTCTTCTCTACGTATTTTGTCTGCTCTTTCGTGTAGGGTGGCTATTAGGTCGTCGATTTTTTTTTCTTCATATTTCCTTATTAAGAGTTCGAGTTCTCTTTTGCATATCTGTTCAGCTTTCTCGGCTTCTTTGTATCGTTTTTTCCGGTTTTTTTCTGTAACTATCGTTAGGTCATCTATGTCGAATAGATTTACGTTTTCTATCTCGCTGACTTTATGGTCGACATCACGTGGGTTTGATATATCTATTATTATCAGTTTGTTCCCATTTACGTTTTCGATGTCATCTCTTTTTATTATTGGGTGGGGTGCTCCGGTTGCGGTTATTATTATGTCGACATGGGGGAGGTGGTTGGTGTATTGGTTGTATTTGATTGGCTGGCCATCGATTTTTCGTGAAAGGTTTTTTGCTCTTTCGTATGTTCTGTTTGCAACTGTTACGCCACCGAGGTTGTGTTCGTTTAGTGATTGGGCGACGAGTGTTGCCATCTCTCCTGCTCCTATTATCAATACTTTTTTTCCTGTTAGGTCGTTGAGTATCTCTTCAGCTAGGTCTACTGCAGCGGAGCCGACTGAGACGCATCCTTCGTTTATTTTTGTTTCATTTCGCACGAGTTTACCGACGTTGATCGATTTTTCGAATGCGAGGGATAGGGTTTCTTGAACTGCTCCATGTTCTCTTGATTGTTGGTATGTTTCGCTTAACTGACCGAGTATTTGGTCTTCACCTATCACCATCGATTCTAATCCGGAGGCGAGTCTTAGCATGTGGTGTAATAGTTTTTTTCCGGCATAGAAACGTACATAACGATCTATATCTATCTCTGTTTGGTTTCCGATATAGTCTAATAGTATTTCTCGGCCTTTTTGAAGTGTATCTGGAACTATGTATATCTCGACTCTATGGCATGTTTTCAGGACAGCGCATTCGTTTACACCTTCATAGGAGAGTAATTCATTAACTACTTCATCTGTATCGCCTATTCTTATGCATTCAAGCTGTCCGATTTCAGCCCATTTATGGGTTACCAAGAGTCCTAGTACATTAACCATTTCTCTCTCCTATGATTTCTCTACTTTTCTTAACAGCTTTTTGGTAAAAGTTCTTTCGTAATAAACTCCAGATTTCTTCTGATTCGATTACTCTCCATAATATTTCCTGTCTCTCTTTTTGGTTTTTTATTTCTTTTTTAAGTGTTTCTCGGATTTCATCTTGAAGTTTCACCATCAATCCATATTCAGGTCCTAACTCCTTTTCGAGTTTTTTTCGCATGTATTTACAGAAGGCTGGACTTCTTCCTAAACTTGATATAGATATCAGGTATTCGTCTTGGATGGTTGATGGGATTATTACGTCTCCTTCTTCACCATCAACCTGATTGACTAGTATGTTTTTCGACATCGCTTGTTTTGTGATTTTATTGTTCAGTTCTTTGTTGTCTAATGCTGGAATTACGAGGAATGCGTTTTCTATAAATCTATTTATGTTTTTTGGAGTTATCTTAGTTTGTTTTTGTGTTACATCGAGTTTTTTAAATTCTGGGTGGAATCTGTCGCTGACTACGGTTAGTTTTGTTTCCTTGAAGTACTTGGCCTTACGTAGTCCTACCGAGCCGCCGCCAAAAATAACTATTTTTTTGTTTTCAAGTGATACAATTAATGGCTTCATTTTTGTTTTGTTTTTTGTTTGGGTAGTTTTACACCTGTTTTTTTGAACTCTCTAGTGCTATATATCAGTTCGTATTCATGTAGGTTGAGGTCTTTGCTTATCTTTTTCGCTATTTCCTGTGTTTCCCCTTCGCTTTCACCATGGACCATTGTGAATAGGTTGTAGTTCCAGTCTTTTCTACGTGGTCTTTCGTAGCAATGTGACACTTCTTCGTACTCGGTCATTTTACGGCCGATTCTATCCACATCGTAGTTTGGTACGTCCCATACAATCATCGCGTTGTATTTTTTTCCGGCTTTGTAGTGGTTTATAGAAGCTCCAAATCTTCTTACCTTACCTTGTTTAGTTAGGTCTTTAACGATATTTAGAAGTTCGTTTGTTTCCATCCCTATTGATTCAGCGATCTGTTGATATGGGTTTTCAGTTATCGGGATTCCGTCTTGTAGAGCTGTTAAAACTTTTTTTTCCTTTTTATTTAGGTTTAGTTCGGTCATGATATCTTTTTTTATTTATCTGTAAATGAGAATGAAACACCTATTTTGTACATCTGTAGTGATGGTAGTTCAATTATTTCGTCTATACCAGTTTCTCTTGAGATCTCATCGATTATTTGATCTATTTTCTGTCTACTGGTTGTTGATAGTGTATACCATAGGTTGTATTCATGGTTTCGTTGGTAGTTGTGCGATACCTCAATGTATTGGTTTACTGTTTCCGCTACCTCTTCAATCCGGTTTTCAGGAACCTTCATAGCTACTAAAGTACCTGTTAAACCTATTTCTCGTGAATCGATTATTGGAGCTATCCGGCGGATATATCCCTGGTTTTTGAGGTGTTTTACTCTACTAACAACTTCCTGTGGCTCTATATCTAAATCACTAGCGATTTTGTGAAACGGTTTTTCGATCACAGGGAAATCAGACTGTAACCTTTCAAGCAACTGTTTATCTAGTTTATCCATCGTAATATTGTTTTTAATCTTTAATGTAAAAATTCCTACTAATCTAAATAAGGGAAGAAATACAAAGGATGTGATCTTGTTTAAAACTATTGTATCTATTGGTGTTTGTTTTTTGTGTTTTTTAATTGATTTGATGTAAAAAAAATATAAAAAAAATAGGTGGTTTTGGGGGAGTTTACTACATTTTTTGATAGTGGGGAAACTATGTGTAGGTTTTATCCCCCAAAGATTTTCCTGAAGGGATGTCTGGTTTTAGGTTTTTATTCCGGTTTTTTTGAGGCTTTTATTATCCCGTAGAACATGGCTATTACGCCTATTATCGCTATTAGTATTGCTAGGTTGATGCCTATTGTTACTAATATCCCTTCGTATATCCGTGTTCCTCCTAGTAGTAGTGTGATTATCGATAGAAGGATTAGTGGTACTCCTATTTTTCGGATCATGTCGTTGTCTTTCATGTTATTGGCCTCCTTCTACCCATTTTGGATGTTCTTCTTGTGCTTCTTGTTTCTCCATGTCGCCGGAGAATATTGACATTTCGATTGGGTATTTCTCTGGATGCATGTGTACGTTCATGAAGTGGAATAGGAATCCAGCGAGGCTTAGTACGGCGAATGCTCCGTGTATGTATCGGAATGCGAGTACTGTTTGTAATGACATGAATTCGAGGAATAGTGTTGGGAACCAGAGTACTAGACCGGTTACGATGAATATTACTGCTTCCACCCCTATTATCCATACTTCGGTTTTCTCTAGGTATCCGTATTTTGGTAGTCTTGGTTTTTTACCTGAAAGACCGAAGGCGTATTTTACGTCTAGCATTAGGTCTTTTATGTCGGTGGGTGTTGGTAATACTCTTTTTAGGATGCCTTTGTCGTATATTATGGTTGCGATTGCAGCGTATATCAGGAAGTATATTACTGAGAACGCCATTACGACTGCTGCAATTCGGTGGATGACCATTGTCACTTCGGCTCCACCCATTATTGTTAGTATCCAGCCCAGTTGGTCTGGGAAGAATATGGGTAGGCCTGTTACGTAGAGGACTAGTACTGACACTGCGTATAGGAAGTGTACGTATACTTGTTTTGGTGAGAATCTTTTTAGGTATTCTGTCATTTAGTGTTCCCTCCGCCATTTCATTACGCTTAGCAATGCTAGGAATAGTATCCCTATTATTCCGAGTGCTACGATTATGTACATGATGTCTTGGATTAGGTAGACTAGGTTCATTGTTTCTCCGTAGTCTGGTGTTGGCATTCTATCTATCTCGGTTAATGGGATTATGGAGTCGCTGGCGTACCAGAGTGTTCCTATTATTATTGCTATCGCTGCTATTGCCGAGGCTAGCGATAGTTTCTTCCTTTTCTTGATCTCGTTCATACTACTCACTGTTGTTCACCCAAATAAAGTGGTGTGTGGAGTGTGACCATTGTGGTCAGGGACTCACTATTGGTTTTCCGGTTTTTGCGACTCTTTCTTTGTATTCATCGGTGATCTCGGTCATGTCGCCTGCTAGTATTGCCCCGGTTACACAGTTTGCAGCGCATGCTGGTTCTTTTCCTTCATCTATTCTGTCTACACAGAATGTGCATTTGTTCATTACTCCTTTACTTCCTGTTACGCCGTCTCTTCCGAACTGTGGTGCGCCGAATGGACATGCGTATATGCAGTATCCACATCCGATGCATTCGTCTTCGTCTACTGTGACGATTCCATCGTCTCTTTGGTCAATTGCGTCAACTGGGCATATTGTGGCGCAGGGTGCGTCTGAGCAGTGTAGGCATGACATGGGCCAGTGTTCTTCTTTGCCTTCAACTCCTTCGTCTACTGTAACTACTTTCCGCCAGTTTACGCCTCTCTCTACTCCTTGTTCTCTTTTACAGGCGACCTCGCAACCTCCACACTCTATGCAGCGTGATACGTCAACGAGGAATCCATATGTATTTTCTACCATTTTCTTTTACCTCCTTTTTTTTGTGTTTAGCTTCTTTTTTCGTAGATTTCGTGGTATCTGCTTGCGTCTTCGCTACTGGCTTTCTCTATTTTACAGATTCCTGCTTTCGTTTCTTGCATCTGGCTGGTCCATGCATATCCATAGTTGCATACTTTGTTTGCTGGTTCTCCAATTCCATATGGAATCTTGTCTTCGGGGTAGTAGTCTGTTCGGTCTTCTCCTCCGAAGATTCCGAACCAGTGGTATGGTAGGAATACGTGGTCTTCCATCGGTCTCCGTGTAACTTTGGCTTTGACAAGTATCTTACCTTCTCTTGTTTCAACCCATACTATGTCTTCATCTCTTATGTTGAGGTCGTTTGCATTTCTTGGGTTGATTTCTACATACATTTCAGGTTGTAGTTCTACAAGCCACCAAGATTGTCTTGTTCCGGCTCCACCACCCATGTGTTCGACTTGACGACCGCTTGTTAGTACGAGTGGGTATTCTTCTGCATCGTCTTTTCTTTCTTGTTGTTTTGTTTCAAATTCTGTTGTAAGTCGGTAGTGGTTTTCTCGGTCTGCGTATGTTGGGTATTCTTCTATTAGGTCTGGTCTTGGACTGTTGATTGGTTCACGGTGTACAGGTAATCCATCTCCACCTTGGTTTGCCCATTCCCAAATGTAGATTCTTGCTTTTCCACGTCCGCTTGGCACTTTGTTAGCATCTAATGCCTCTTTGTAATCTGTTTCTAAATCGTTTGACCAGCTTCCTTCTATTCCGTATTCATCTGCTAGTTGGTCGTGTCCGTTTTCTCCTGATAGCATGCTAACTTCTGCTATTTCGTCTACTACTGGCTCCACTATCTCTTGCATCATGTCGTTTAGGCCGTCGAGTAGTTCTTCTCTAGTTGGTGATTCGGTTGTGAATCGAACTCGGAAGTCGTGTCCTCCTTCTGATACAGGTATGTCGTTTCTGTAGAGTATCGGTGTTCCTGGGTGGTCTTCGTTCCAACATGGCCATGGTTTTCCGAAGAAGTCTCCGTCGTATTCTCCTCCTTCTGCTTGTAGTGTGTCTGGATCGAAGTGGTGGCTGTATTCTGCGTGGCCTTTGAGGGTTTCTGGGGTTCCTCCGGTGTATTGGATTGTTTTGCAGCCCATGTTGATTTCTCTTGTGACGTCTTCGGGCATATCTTCCCAATCGCCGTCTCTGTTTTTAGCGAACTCATCTTTAAATCCGAATCTGTCGGCTAGTTCTAGCATTATTTCGTAGTCTGGTTTGCTGTCTTCTATTGGGTCTGTTACTTTGAATCTCCATTGTTGTTGTCTTGATGTACTGCTTACGCTTCCTTCTTCTTCTAGTTGTGTGCAGGCTGGTAGTAGGTATAGGTCGTCTTCTCGGTCTGTTAATGCGGATGCTGCTGATGGGTATGGGTTTACGATTACGACGAGGTCTGCTTCGTCTAGTGCTTGTTTTTCTCTTTCCATCTCGGTTATGGAGTTGAGGCTGTGTCCCCATACGACGACTGCTTTTACGTTGTTTGGTTGGTCTATTTCGTCTTCGTCTTTTATAACGCCTTCATACCATCTTGATACTGTGAAGCCGTCTGTTTCCATTAGTTCTTTGTTTTCGAATCTGTCTGATATCCAGTCGTAGTCTACGTCCCAGACTTTGCACCAATGTTTCCATGCGCCTTCATCTAATCCGTAGTAGGCTGGTAGTGTGTGTGATAGTATACACATGTCTGTTGCGCCTTGTACGTTGTCGTGGCCTCTTAATGCGTTTAGTCCTCCACCTGGTTTACCCATGTTCCCTAGTACTAGTTGTAGTATTGCGTATATTCTGGTGTTTTGTGCTCCTTTGCTGTGTTGTGTTGACCCCATTGAGTATTGAATTGCCATTGGACCGTCTTCGCCGCTGTTTTCTATCAATATGTCTGCTAGTTCTTCGAGTTTATCTTCTGGTGTTCCGCATATGTTTGAGACTGTTTCTTTGTCGTAGTTTTCTATGGCTTCTTTTAGTACTGGGAATCCATATGTCCGGTTTTCTATCATTTCTTCGTCGTACTTACCTTCGTCTATGGCTTTTTTGATTACGTACATTATTAGTGGTATGTCGGTTCCGGATCTGAATGGTACGTATAGGTCTGCTTGTGCTGCTGTTTTTGTGTATCTTGGGTCTGCAACTACTATTTTTGCGTCGTTTTCTTCTCTTGCTTCTATTACGTGTCTCATTGTTGCTGGGTGAGCTTCTGCTGCGTTGGACCCTATGAAGAATGCACATTTTGTGTTTGAAAGGTCGTTTACGTTGTTTGTTTGGGCGCCGTATCCCCATGTGTTGGCGAGTCCGAAGACTGTTGTTGAGTGGCATATTCTTGCTTGATGGTCTACGTTGTTTGTTCCCCAGAATGCGGTTAGTTTTCTGAACATGTATGCTTCTTCGTTGCTGATTTTTGCTGAACCCATCCACATTACTGAGTCTGGACCGTATTCTTCTCTTATGTCGAGTAGTTTGTCAGCTATGTCGTCTAATGCGGTGTCCCAATCCAGTCTTTGCCAGTCGCCTCCTTCTTTGAGCATTGGTGCTTCTACTCTGTTTGGTGTTTTTACTAGTTGGTGTTCTGCGTTTCCTTTGGAGCACATTCCTCCTCTGTTTACTGGATGTTCTTTCCATGCTTCTTGTCCGACGAATTCTCCATCTACGACTCTTGCTTTTAGGCCGCAGCCTAGTGAACAGTTTGTACATATTGTCTTCACTAGCTCTTCATCTCCTTCTGGAGCTGCGTCGACTGATCCTATCATGCCGTCGAAGTAGTCGCGGGATTTTGAGTAGCCCGCCAGTCCGGCGGCTGTTGTGAGGGCGGTTGCCTTTAAGAAGGTCCGCCGTTTAAGTTTTGCTTTATCTATTAGACTTTTGTTTTCTGGTTTATCCATTTATGTAAAACCCCCGTGTTTTCATATTCCTTTGAAAAGTAAATCTATGAAACTTAAATAGTTTTTCATGATTAATAATTATATTATGGGTGTGTGTAAAATAAGCACCAGTAATAACACAGTTAAACCAACCAGTACACACAAAACAACTGGTCGGGGAAAAAAACAATAAAACTAGGGTTTAATCCCCAGTTATCCCCACAAAATTATCCCTCTCAAAACTGAGAAAACCATTTGTTATGAGACCCACAGCCTCATAAAAACTAGACTCATCAGACTCAACCAAATCACCACACATATCAGGAACCCAAACAAATATATGGTCCTCTAAAAACTCCCTCTGATAAACAATAGCATCCTCATCTCCATCTAAAGCCCTATCACAAAGATGCCGCATCACATCAAACTCAAAAGCGATATGATCCTCAGTCTTACTGAAATCCTCAGTCTTCCCATACTGAATCTTCCTAAGGAACTTCTTAACCTCAAGAAGAGAATCAGACCTCAACTCACCATCAACATAAAAAGATTCATAAGGAATAACCTCCTTCTTCACAGGCCCTAAAAAAATCCTTGTAAACTCCCGATCCAAATCCTTCTTAATCAAATCAGGGTCATCATGGCTCTCCATATAATCCTCAATCAAACCAAAACCCCTAACCATATCACTATCCAACCAAGGATTTTCCTCTTCATCTGGAATCAAAAAATCTCCAGAAGCCAAATCCTCAGCCATCACTCGAGGAGGTTCCTCTAAAAACATCCTTTGCAAAAAACTATAATAATACTTCCTAAGTTCAAACAGCTCTTCAATATTCATAAATCATCACCTGGACTTCCAAGATCACGGAGAGCAACCATAGGCCTACAATCCTCACAATACTCAATCAAACCAACCCTATCCTCAGATTTGGAGCCACCAGCACTCTCAAGAGAATCCACAACCTTCCTGTATGCCTCCATACTTATAAATTCCTTCCCACACTCCTTACAACACATCATCTCAGATTCAACCAAACCAACATCAACACCAAGACTGTCGAAATCTATTAGGTAATCGATATCAACGGCGTCTTCAGGACACACCTCAATACACAACCCACAGCCAGTACACCTCTCATGTCGAAAAACCAGTTCATTATCCTTACGGATCAACGCACCGGTTTGACATGCATTCGCACAAGCATTACAGAGCGTACAGTCACCTGAAACATCAACAAAACCGAAAGAATACCTACCCTCTACAACCCCCTCAACATCCAACTCCTCTAACAAACCAACAAGAGCCTCCCTATTCTCATAGCTATCCGGACGGCTCACACCAATCCGGTTACCAGTTACAACAGATCGATAAAACATATCCAGCCAAGAAACATCAACCCCACCAGCCATCACACCAACCCTACCAACACCAAGTTCATCAACTATCGCTTGAGCCATATCAACCGCTGGAGAAACCTGACCCAAAACAACAACACCATCAGCCTTACACGCCGTATATACAACCAAAGCAGCAGATAAACTACCAGGCCTCACCTCAATAGGTATGTAAGGCGAAACTTCCACACCACTACGAACAGCCTTACCATACTCTCTCAACCCCTCTCTAGATCCAAACAAAACAACATGTTTATCCAATGGATCCTTTCTCAACAAACCACCCTTCTCATACAAAACACTGTCAACCACATTGAAATACGATTTATTAGACATCTTGTGGTTCGGAACAGAAAGCGGACAGATAGAAGAACACAACCCACAGCCGGTGCACTCAACCCTATCAAAATGAACCCCCTCACCATCAATCCAAACAGCATCAGCCGGACATAAATCCATGCAATAGGAACAGCCTTCACTACCACCTGGACCAACACTGTTACACAACTCATGCTTCACATCAAGCCAAACATCCTTTCGGAAACCCCCAGCCCTCTCTAAAACACTTGAAACACCCTCTAAACCATCTTCACCCAACACATAGACCCCGGATGGGAGTTCATCAACACCTAAACCTAATGAATCTTCCGAAAACAAAACCTGATCCGTTTCAAACAACCTTTTCTCATTCCTACCAATCTCAATAGCATCAACCGGACATACATCAACACAATCCATACATTCATCACAAACATCTAAAACCCTATAGCCCGATGTAAAAGCATCTAAATCACATTCCAAACGACACCTATCACAACCTATACACATATCTAAATCAACAGCACTCTCCTTAGACACACCAACCTCAAGACCCCCAACACGACCCTCAACCTTAAAAACATCGCCTTGATAAACCGATTGCCCACCAACCAACCGCTCATAACCAACATCGATATCCTCCGGAACCAACTGAACTACATCCAAATCACGAGATAAGTAATCAACCACTCTATCCACAACATCTCCACCACCAACAACAAACACACTCTCCCCAATATTAACAGCCATATCCCTAGGATGTTCCAAAGAACTTAACTTCTCAATCTCACCTGCAACAGCCCTTTTCGCAGCCTCAACACCCTCTTTACCACCAACAGACAAACAAAGATCCCTTAAATTAACAAAACCAACATTCTCAGGCTTAACCCCAACCTCAGAACAAGCATCAACAAACCCACCCCCACCATAACTACAACCAACAACAACAGAATCCAAATCGTTTCTCTCAATATCCCTCTTCAAAACCTCCAACCCAGACTCACCACACCCAACATCAACCAACTCAACAACCTCAGCTCCCTCAACCTTCTTAACATCCTTATACCTAACATCAACCCTACCATTACAAGTACAAAACAACACACCAGTTTTCAAAAATAACACACCAAATACTAAGAACATCTACAGCTCATTAAATTTTAGGTAAAAAAACAAACCCCTAACAAACCCAAAAAAACAATCGAAAAAAAAACACCAAAACCAAAAAAAACAGAGTTTAACAACCTTAATTTAAGTAAACTCCAACAATAATATAATTTAAATTACTCCACAAAAGGAATATTTTAAGTTAAATTACATTAATGGTATTAGAGAAAATGTACGAAACATACATAGAGCTATTCCTATTCTTCCTTTCACTAATGATAGTACTGTTCTCACTATACGGAGTTCAGGTCTCAGAAGTAAAATACTACAGAAGAGGTCTAACGCTGATAGGCATTGGATTCGCCTTCGTATCGATAGGGCTTTTTATAAACATACTCTTAACCAACCAAGAAAACATACAACTATACCTAACAACCATCGGATACATCCTAGTACTACTAGGCCTAACACTACTAACATGGTTTAGAAAAAAACTGGGACTATAACCTAAAGGTGGCCAAACTTGACAATTGAAGAAGCATTACACAACCTACATAAACACAAACCATCCGCTTGGACCGAAAACGAGGTGCAAACAAGAGAAGAGCTAGGGGAAACAGTAGATATCTATACCTTCAAACAACTACAATCCAGTATATTCCTATTCGACCCAACACTACTCACCAACACATACACACATACAAAAAACATCCTAAACAAAGAGGTTAACGATTGGTGTGAAAAAACAGGCTTAAACGATTTTTACCAAAAAGATTTCCAAAAACTAACAAACGAAAAAAAAGAAAAACACATACAATCAATCGTCAACGAACATGTCAACAAAATACTAAAAAAAATGGGTTACGGAGTAGTAAACCTAAAGAAAACCAACCTAGAAGAAAACCAAATACACATAGAAGTCAAAGAAAGCATCGAATCCTTCAACTCATCAAACATAAAACGACCCTACTGCTTCATGCTCTCCGGACTACTATCAGGATTAATAGGAAGCAGATTCGGCAACTGGATAGCCTACGAAACCAAATGTAACGCAACAGGCCACAACTCCTGTGAAATCATACTAGGACCAGAAGAAAAAACAATCGAAAACATGAGAAAATACCTCGACCTCTCACCAAGATTCAGCTTCGGATTCAAAAACAGACTATCATCAATGATGGCAGACTCAAGAAAAAAAGAAGACTACTCCCCACTACTAGAAGAAATAACAAACAAAACCCTAAACATAGTAGGCAGAGACCTCAAAAGCAAACCAAGACCAGAACTCGGATCAGACATAACAATAAAAGCACTACAAAAATACTACCTAACCTTCTACGTCAAAGACTACAACACAGGAAGCCAAAACCTATATGACGCAGGATACCAACAAGGCTACCGACTAGCCCGCATACTATCAGCAATAGGAATAAACAACATATACCAAATAGAACGAGTCCTACCCGAAATGTGGAAAAAACTAGGACTAGGAATACTAAAAACAACCAGAGAAGGATACAACACATTTAAAATCGAAATAGAAGAATGCGCATACACCAGCGACCTAAACCTAGACAACGAAATATGCCACTACAACTCCGGAATATTCGCAGGAATATTCTCACACACACAAAACAAAGACTACAAAACCAAAGAAATAAACTGCAACGCCAAATCAACCGAAAACTGCACACACATAATCCAAGAAAACTAAACTAAACTAAACTAAATTTTTATTTGTTTTGTTTCCTGTTTTTTTATGTTGCAATAACTTAGGTTTTAGTTATAGTGTTTTAGTTATTGTTAGAAATATCTAGTTTTTATGTTTTTTATTTTGTGCGTGGAGATAGGTTGTATGTGGATAGTTATTTTTTTTATTTTCTATATTTGGTTTTATTGGATTTCTCTTCTAATGTTTAGAAAAGTTGTATAGTGAAACCGACGTATCACTATGTTAGAGCTGTAGAGGTGTTTGTTATGCTGTTGTGTTGAAGTTGTGATGTGTTTTTAGTTTAGATCTGGTTTTTGGTTTGTGTTGTCTGTGTTGGTTTTTTCGTTTTTTTATATGTATCTGGTTGTTTCTAGGTTTTTGGGTGCGAGTGTGTCCATGTGGAATTTTTTGTAGAGTGTTGATGCGAGGTCGATGCATTTTTCTTCGTCTCCGTGTACTGTTAGTACTTTTTCTGGTTTGGATTTCATGCTGCGTATGAATTCGATTAGTTGTTGTCGGTCGCTGTGTCCTGAGAATCCTTCTATGCTGTCTATTTCTAGTCGTACTTTGACGCTTTCTGTTCTTTCGTTTCCACCTGATAGTGGTACTTCGTCCCATCCTTTTTGTATGCGTCTTCCGAGTGTTCCTTCGGCTTGGTATCCGACGAATGTTAGGTTGTTTTCAGGGTCTGGTGCTAGTTGTTTGAAGTATTGTATTATTGGTCCTCCGTTTAGCATTCCTGAGGTTGATAGTATTACGCAGGGTTCTCCTTTGATTACTTCTTCTCTCATGTTGTTGCTGTCGACTCTGTGGAATATGTCTGATAGGAATGGGTTTTTTTCTTTGTGGAATATTCTGTTTTTGATTTTTTCGTTTAGGTATTCTGGGTATGTTGTGTGTATGGCTGTTGCTTCCCATATCATTCCGTCTAGGTATACTGGTACTTTGTCCATTTTGCCATTTCGCATGTGTTCTTCGATTACGAGCATTGTTTCTTGTGATCTTCCTACTGCGAATGCTGGTATTATGACTTTTCCTCCTCGTCTTGTGGTTTTGTTGACTATGTCGACGAGTTTGTCTTCTCCTCTTCTTCTTGATGGTTGGTTGTCTTGTGCTCCGCCGTAGGTTGATTCCATTATTAATGCTTCTACTCTTGGGAAGTTGTTTGATGCTGAGTCGAATAGTCTGGATTTTCCTGAGTTGAAGTCACCTGTTACTGTTACGTTGTATAGTCCTTCGCCTATGTGGAAGTGTGCCATGCTGGAGCCTAGTATGTGGCCGGCGTTGTGTAGTGTTAGTCTTATGTCTGGGGCTATGTCTGTTACTTCGCCGTATTCGAGTAGTATTGCGTGTTTTGTTGCTTCTCGAACCATTTTGGAGTTGTATGGTATTCGGTCGGATTCTCTGGCGGCTATATCTATGTAGTCTAGTTGAAGTAATGCCATCAGGTCTCTTGTTGGTGCGGTGCAGTATATGGGGCCTTCGTATCCATATTTGTAGAGTAATGGTATTAGGCCGCTGTGGTCTAGGTGTGCGTGGGTTATTACTACTGCGTCTATGTCGCTTATTGGGTAGGCTTCGGGTATATGTAGGTATGGTGTTTGGTTTGATCCTGGTTTTATTCCACAGTCTACTAGTACTCTTGATTCGGGTGTGGTTAGTAGTATTGAGGATCGGCCGACTTCTCTTGAACCTCCTAGGTGGGTGGTTCTAACCCATTCTTCTTCTGAAGTGGGTTCTCTATGTATTTTACGTCCTACTCTCTTGAGTATCTCTTTTCTTTCTTCGCTTTGGGCTCGTATGTATTGTCTTACGCTTTGCACTATTGGTGTTTCTATTGGTGGTTTGCGTATTACTTTTAGTGTCCATCCGATATTTTCTGTTATCTCTCTTAATGTAGATCCGTATTTACCTATAACGAGCCCTGGTTTTTCAGCTTCTACTGTTGCTTCTCCGAACTCGGAGTCGAAATAGATGTTGCTGATTCCAGCGTCGTCTGGGACTATTTCTTTTATTTTGTTTCTTGCTTTCTCTGGATCTGAAAGTACCTTTACGTTTGGTCTTACTGTAACTCTCTTTCTGAGTTTCTTAGCTAGTTCTCTCACGATGTCTCCGTCTTTTGCGAATTTTCGAGGGTCTTCTGTGTAGATAACTACTTCAGGACCTTCGAACTCTACGTTTGAAATTGTTATTTCTTTCGGGACCTCTTCTATTATTCGATCCCTAATCTCGTTCAAAGTCTGTTGGACTGACATTCTATTTCCGTTTCTAAAAAAGGTTATAATTAGTTTTTAAATTCGTTTTATATCTCGTTCTCATCTAAAATCTCAAAACCATCACTGGTTATTTTGGCTATATCTATGCCGTTTCCGGAAGAAGAATCTCTCTCCATAGCAGCTTTTAAGGCCCTTGCTGCAATGTCGACTCCTTCATCAACCGTTATCTCTTCGTTGTATCTGTCTTCAAGCACACCGTATGCAATTGGTGAGCCGGAGCCGGTTGAAGTAAGTTTTTCTTCGAGACACCCTCCTCCAGGGTCAAGTACATAGATGCTTGACCTATCTTTATCAACCCCTCCGATAACTAGCTGTACGTAATACGGGAGTATTCCTCCTCCAAGTATATTCGACATCAGGGTTGAAGTGGCCTTAACACTTATCGGTTTCTCTCGCTTGAGTTTATAGAGCTTGGTTTCCGCTTTTATAGATCGAACCAGTTTTTGGGCGTCTCCAACTGAGCCAGCCATAGTCAAGCCGATTGTGTCCTCAATTTGAAAAACTTTTTTAGCTCTTTTACTGGCTATCAGGTTACCCATACTAGCACGTCTCTCGGACCCAAGCACTACACCATCTCTGCACACTAAACCTACGGTAGTTGTACCTTTAAATTTGTCACCGCTTTCCATAATAAAGCACCTAGAATTTGCGTTAAAAAAATCAGTTCACAAATCGCTGTTAAAAAGAGATGTCTTCAAAAATACTTAAAACTTGCTGAAACACCCATACAACGATAACTATATGTGTTATGTTTTTTTGTTTTAATTTCACAATCTCTTTGTATAGTGGTTTTTTATTTGACTTCTTTTCTGAGTTCTCCCATTTCGGCGGCTCTTTCGGCGAAGGCGTTGTGGCTGTGGATGCTTTCTTCGTTTATCTGTCTTGCAGTTATTAGTGCGTTGTCGGGTAGGTTTGGAAATTCTTCTACTATGTATGCTATCATGTTTCTTACTGCATCTTCTACAAAAACTGGGTTTTTATGTGCTTTTTCCACTACCTCTGCTTCGTCTTCCCGTTTAAGTAGTTCGTATATTCTTGAACTCATGGATCTTTCTATTATTTCCACTAGTTTTTCGATTGGAACTTCGTATCCTACCGGAACTTCAATTGATATACTCCCCCGACCTCTTTGGTTATGTGTCGCGATAGGTATTTCTTTGAGTATCGTATCTGCCTTAGATTTTGGTATATCTAGGTTTTGTAATACTTCCCGGATGTTCTCTGCCATTATTCCTTGTGCGCATGGACAGGCGGTGGTACCTTTTACTTCAGTTCCTACTCGATTTCTTACTCCTTCAGGTGTTGCTACTGCACGTGCGAAAATCTTGATTATGTCTTGAGAAGCTATTTCTGAAACCGGAGCCTTTTTCTTCATTGAAAACTCGCTTTCCATATTTACTTCTGCTCTATTTGCGTATTCATGTCTCTCAAGAATTTCCTTAGCTACCTCAACACATAGGCTTTCTATCTCACATACAGGTTCCTCTACGGCCCGCTCCAATACTTCATCTATTGCCTCAAAGTTCCGTGATAGATTAGCTCCTTTTCTATCAGATGGAAGATCAACTGAAATGTTAAATTCAGATAGCAATATCATAGGCCTATCAGACCCTTCTGTACGTAACTCAACGTGTTTTCTTATGTTTGAAACCCCTACTCTGGTTAGGTCAACGGGAACGCTTGGTTTATCGGCTTGAACATCTGGAAGTGTCATTTTAATATACCTTCAATTAATTTAGTTTTATATAACTGAAATCAATTGTGTCTTATTTTAGATTTGAGTTGTAATAAAAAAATATTAATCCCACATACCCAACTGAATTAAGTTGAGTTATGTTGGGTTGGGTGATGTCAACCGACCGTTTTTTATTGGTCGGTTGGTAGTTTGTTTGGGTTGCTTTTTTTAGAACATTTTTCTTAGTGCTGGGTACATCTCCATTAGCTGTTCTTCGGCCATCTCTTCGTATAGTCTGTAGAGGATACCGACTGTTAGGAGTATACCTGTACCTGTTGCCATTCCTATTGTTCCGAGTAGGTTTGCGAATGCGGCTATTAATCCGAGTATCAAGCCACCTAGGATTGTAACGGCTGGTATGTATTTTTTCAGTATCTTTTCCATTACTGATGCATTTCGCCTGAATCCGGGTATCTGCATTCCT
>NZ_MRZU01000002.1:0-90000 GCF_002153915.1 Methanonatronarchaeum thermophilum | reverse complement strand
AAAAAGATTGGTGCAATCTATGTGGGTTCTGAAAGCCATCCCTACGCGGTTAAGCCAACAGCAACAATAGTTGCCGAAGCAGTTGACGCTACACCACACCTAACAGCTGCTGATTATGAGTTTGCATGTAAGGCTGGGACAGCAGCAATTCAAAACTGTCTTGGTTTAGTACGGTCAGGTATGGCCGAATATGGTTTAGCTATAGGGTCTGACGTATCACAGGGAGCACCGAGCGACCAACTTGAATATACAGCTGGAGCTGGTGGCGGGGCATACCTAATAGGTAAAGAAAACCTGATTGCTAAAATAAACAAAACATCATCATATACCACCGATACACCAGATTTCTGGCGGCGTGAAGGACAGCGATATCCAAGCCATGGAGGAAGGTTCACAGGAGAGCCTGGATATTTCGAACACGTAACAGGTGCAACCGAAAAACTACTTGAAAAAACCGGTAACCAACCAGATGACTACGATTACGCTGTATTCCATCAACCAAACGGTAAATTCCCTGTTAGAGTTGCAAAAAGACTTGGTTTTAACAAGAAACAATATTCTCCAGCACTTGTTGTTAACGAAATAGGTAACACATATTCAGGGTCGACATTAATCGGATTGGCCATGGTTTTAGATCAAGCAGAACCTGGAGACCGAATATTAACAACATCATATGGTTCTGGAGCCGGAGCCGATTCATTCGACATAACTGTGACAGAGAACATAACCGATGTTCAACAAAAAGGACCTAAAGTAAATGATTTCCTAAAAGAAGGAATCTACCTATCGTATGGAGAATATGCAAAACATAAAGGAAAGGTGAAATAATGAGAGACGTAGCTATAGTTGGTGTTGGATGTACAGAGTTTGGTGAGATGTGGGATTCATCATTCAGAAGCTTGTTCATCGAGGCCGGAGTTCAAGCATTAAGCGACGCAGACATAAAAGGAAAACATATCGACGAGATATACATAGGGAATATGAGTGCAGGTCGTTTCATAGCGCAAGAACACGTTGCAGCTTTAATATCCGATTATTCAGGGATGTCTGAACTACACGTACCTGCCACAAGGGTTGAGGCAGCATGTGCATCTGGAGGACTAGCACTCCGACAGGGATACATGGCCGTTGCATCCGGAATAAGCGACACAGTCGTTGTCGGTGGTGTTGAAAAAATGACAGACGTAGTCAGCAACCAATCAATAGAGATACTAGCAGCAGCTTCCGACAGAGAATGGGAAGCTTTCTATGGCGCAACATTCCCCGGATTATACGCAATGATTGCAAACAGACATATCCATGAATACGGCACAAAAAGAGAACAAATAGCCCAAGTAGCAGTAAAAAACCATTACAACGCAACCATGAACCCAAAAGCCCAGTTCCAGAGAGCCATATCAATTGAAAAAGTTCTAAACGCAACAAAAGTAGCAGACCCCTTAACCCTTTTCGACAGCTCCCCAATAACCGATGGCGCCGCAGCACTAGTTTTAGTACCAGCAGAAAAAGCCCATCAATACACCGACACACCAGTATACATAAAAGGCTCTGGACAAGCAAGCGACACAATCTCCCTACATGACCGAAGAGACATATGCACAATAGAAGCAACAGTAGAAGCAGCAAAAACCGCATACAAAATGGCTGGAATACAACCAAGTGATGTAGATGTAGCAGAAGTCCACGACTGCTTCACAATCGCAGAGATCCTGGCAACAGAAGACCTCGGTTTCTGCGAAAAAGGAGAAGGCGGCAAACTGATAGAAGAAGGGAAAACAGAGTTAGACGGCGACATACCAATAAACCCAAGTGGAGGGCTAAAAGCCTGTGGACATCCAGTAGGAGCAACTGGAATCAAACAAGCCGTTGAAATAACAACACAACTATTAGGAGAAGCTGGAGACAGACAAGTTGACTGCGAAACCGGGTTATGCCACAACGTAGGTGGTTCAGGAGGAACAGCAACAGTCCACATACTCTCAAGGGAGGCCTAAAAATGACCGTACCAAGATTCTGGAGAAAAATAAAAAACCGATACAACATCGAAGGAACAAAATGCAAGAAATGTGAAAACACATACTTCCCACCAAGAAACCTATGTCCAACATGCCGGCGAGACAGCGACATAACCGACTACAAATTCGATGGAAAAGGAAAACTAATAACATACACAGTTATAAGGACCGCGGGAGACTCCCACCAACAAGAAACACCCTACATAATAGGTATAATCGAGCTAGAAGAAGGCACAAGCTTTACATCCCAAATAGTCAACTGTGAAATCGACCAAATCGAGATAGGAATGGAGTTAGAGCCAGTGTTCAGGAAAATAAGCCAAGAAAGCGAAGAAGGCCTTATATACTATGGAACAAAATACCAGCCAGTAGACCAAAAAACCTCAAATTAATACTTTAAAATTCATATAAAAACAAAAAAAGGAGAATATAATTATGGATTCAAGACTACCCGGATTTTATAAACTACCGTTAAAAGAAAGACTTGAGAAAATAACAGAACTATGTGACCTAACAGAAGAACAAAAAAAGACACTGGGCAATACAGGAGCACTCGAAGAAGAGATAGCAGACAGATTGATAGAGAACGTAGTTGGAACACTTGAAACCCCTTTAGGAATAGCAACCAACTTCAAAATAAACGATAAAGACTACCTAATACCAATGGCAACAGAAGAAACATCAGTGATAGCAGCAGCAAGCAATGGAGCCAAAATATCCAGAAAAGGCGGTGGAATAAAAACAGAAAGCACAGAACCCCTAATGATAGGACAGATACAACTCCTAGGAATCAACGACCCCCACAACAAAAAAATCGACATACTAAGAAAAAAAGAAGAAATATTCAAACTAGCAAACAAACAAGACCGCACACTAGTAAAATTCGGAGGAGGAGCAAGAGACATCGAAGTAAGAATAATCGACACACCAAGAGGCCAAAACCTCGTAGTACACCTAATAGTTGACTGTAGAGACGCAATGGGAGCAAACGCCGTAAACAGCATGGCAGAAGCAGTAGCAATATACCTAGAAGAAATAACCGGAGGAGAAAGCTGCCTAAGAATAATAACCAACCTAGCAGACAAAAGACTAAGCCGAGCAAAAGCAGTATTCCCAAAAGAAGAAATAGGCGAAAAAACCGTAGAATCCATAATAGACGCATACACACTAGCAGCACACGACCCCTACAGAGCATCAACACACAACAAAGGAATAATGAACGGCATAACAGCAGTAACACTAGCAACAGGAAACGACACAAGAGCAATAGAATCAGGCGCACACACATACGCATCAATAGGTGGATACACACCACTAACAACATACGAAAAAAACGAAAACGGAGACCTAGTAGGAACAATAGAACTACCAACCGCAGTAGGAACAGTAGGCGGATCAACATCAGTACACCCAACCGCAAAACTATGCACAGAAATCATAGGAGCAGAAACAGCAAACGAACTCGGAGAAATACTAGCAGCCGTCGGACTAATACAAAACTTCTCCGCACTAAAAGCACTCTCAACAGAAGGAATACAAAGAGGACACATGTCACTACACGCCAAAAACATAGCAATGATGGCTGGAGCAAGAGGCAAAGAAATCGACAAAGTAGGGAAAAAACTCGCAAAATCAGGAGAAATAACCTCAGACAACGCCAAAAAAATACTAAAAGAAATAAGAAACTAAACCAACAACCCCTAGGGCCACAACCCCTAGGGCCTCTAAAAAAACCAAAATGAAGTAAAACGAATATCGCTCTATTAACAAAAAACCAATAACCTAATATAAATAAGTTAAAAAGTGGTTAGAAGCTATCAAACGTTGTCTGATGTCTTAATTCATTGACTGCTTTTTCAAGCCTATCTAGGCCTTTAACTACTCGGTCCTCAGAAAAATCTCTTTCCTCACAAAGGAATTCAACCACTCCATCCCACTCTATATCGCTAGGGTTTATGTCATATTCATCGGTAACCTCGGGCTCTATAAATATCTCTCTAATCTCACTGTAGTTCTCTATCTCAATATCCTTTACTTCAAGAACCTTCCGGCCACTACTGTGTTCCTTAATTAATTTTAAAGCCGTTTTAGGGCCAATACCTTTGATTCCATCGTTGAAGTCTGTTCCAACAAGTATAGCTAAATCAACCAGTTGTTCTCTATTTAAATCGAGTTTGTTTAAAAGTTCTTCTAAAACAATTTTTTCAGGTTTAATTTCCTTGTACCTATCCTTTCCAGGAATTTTTCTCCTACCGGTAATCGTTAGATTTCTTATCAATATTGGTGTACCGAACAACAGCGAGTCATAATCTTGTGATGATGACGCCCAACAATCACCGTTTTCCACTATATACGCAGCTTGAGCTTCAGCTTCAGAGGGGGCTTGAACACATGGGATCCCCATCAACCGAAGTAGTTCTTTGGATTCAGCCACCATGTCTCGATTTAATTTAGATGAACGCATAGCCTGGCTATACGCCTCCTCTGTATCGCCTCTAGCTTTAGCTTTCTTCCATTTCTCCTTAGAGTTTTCACGGATTTTACGGCGTTCGTCAAGGGTTTTAGATTTAAGTTGAGGTGGCTTCCCATCAAAAACATAAACCGGTTCAATACCTTCCTCGAACAGATTTATCATCCGATAAAAAACACCTGAAACGTGAGAGGTGACTCTACCACCACTATCCTTTAATGGAGTTCCATCTGGCTGTCTTATTATGCTTAGAAATTGATATAGTGTGTTGTTGGCATCAATCGCAACGGTACGATTCTGCATATCACTGAAACTTACAGACTCCCTACTTACAATATCTCCAATATCAGATCCCATAATCAACCTAATATTTAGTTTAGACAAAGAAAAAAACAAACCCAAAAACAGGTTACACAAACGAACTAAAAATAAAGTTATTTTACCCCAAAAAAAACTCTACATAAAAAACAGGTTTTTGGTTACAGTTTTAGATATTTTAGTATTTTTTTCGATGTTTTTTTGTTTTGGAATAATTTATGGAATTCTTTTTTGGTTTTGGGTTGTTTGACATATATTTTTCCAGCCCTTTTTTTCCCAACACCTGGAATCTGTGTTAACTGTTTGTATGTGGCTTTTTTTAGGTATATGGGGTGTTCGATTCCTGTTAGGCTCCTATACCCATGGTCTGTTATAGCGATATCTCTGTACACGTCTATTTCGGTTGGATATTCAATTTTTATTAGTATGGGGTATGTTGCTATCTGCCGAGCTAGTGTATGGCCGTTTTCATTTAACTCAAGGTATACATCTTTGAGTATGGTTCCTTCTGGTATCATGTCTTTAAGTATCGGTCCGTCTATCTCTTTTCGAACTTTCTGTTTAAATTTCTTGAATTCGTCCTGGTGTTCGAGTACAAAATCAGTTGTATGTGATTTAACTTGCCGAATGTTTATCCGGCGGAGCCATAATCCTCTGTCACGTATTTTTTTTAGGTAGTCTATGTTTTTTTGGTAGGTTTCTGGTGTTTCGTTTTTTAATCCACTTAAGAAGTTGAGGCCTGGCAGTAGTTTTGGTAAACCGTTTTCACCTCTTTTTCTACCTATTTTGTTGACCTGTTTTATGGCTTTCATCGTTTCTTCAGGACCTGTATTAAGGTTGTTTGTTTCTCGGACTGTTGGGTCTGTTGTTTCTAAACCGAAAGCTAAAACGTTTCCAGGGGTTGTGTATTCTACGAGAATTTTCAGTATTCTATTTGATTTTTCTTGATGTTCATAGATGACTTGGGGATTAGCGTTGTCAAGGTGTAGTACTTTTATTTCGGGACATTTCTCCCAAATCTTCTTAAATAACTTCTTGATTTCTTTTGGTTTTGGTTCAGGTGTCTCTATTTCCCCTATTCCTTTGGCTTTGTAGCTGAAAATACATGATTGGCCACCTAACCTGTAGTGTCGTATCCCTTTTTTGTATAGTTTTGATATTTCTTTGGCTATGTTTTTTTGTTCTCGAAAAACTGGTTTTCCATAGCTTGGTTCGGAGCAAAAAGAACATCCGCCGGTGATGTATCTTGAACATCCTCTGTATGTACTTATCTCTGCTAGTAATGGGTCTGGGTGCATTGGATGTTGTTCAACCACTTCTGTTCCTAACGTTAGGTGTTTTTCTCTTTCATTGGGGGTTAGTTCTCTATCTTTGCAGTGGTTACCGTTCCAGTAGTCTTTTAGGTATGCTGAGATGTCTTTAGTGATTTTGTGGTCATATCCAGTGATATCGTTGTATCTTGCAAGCGGTCCACCGATGAAGGTTTCGTAATCACCCTTGCCTAATAACTTGGCTTCAAATGGTTTAAGAGGTGTTCCACCTAGGTATTTTCCAGGTACTGTGACACCGCCGTGTACAATCAAATATCTAGGGTTTCCTATGGATTCTGGTTTTTTTCTGTAGGTGTCGGCGGTTATGTATCTGTATGTTAGGTTTTGTTCTATGCAGGCTCCTGCTATCAATCTTGGTTCAGGAGAGATGTATGGTGGTACGCCTAATAGACCTGGTTCGTCTACATAACCATCGAGTATTACAGCATCTACTTCTGTATCCATTTTGGTTCCATCTTTATTTGGGTTAGTTCTATGTATGCATTTTTGTGTTGGGCTTATTGTTGATGTCTGGTTTTAATTTAAGTGAACAGCCTCGGGGTCGAGCCCGAGGCACTCTCCCTCGTTATCTGTATAATTTAGGGTAAAATACTTAACCTTTAAAAGTTGATTGATTATTTACAACGATAATTGAAATAGGTGTTTTAAGTTGGTTAATAAAAAACATATAATCACAGTTTTAGCAATACTATTAATCGCAGTCTCCGCAGCAGGCTGCATGGACGCAATCGAAAGAGAAGGCGAATACATAACATACACAGACCAAATGGATAGAGAAGTTGAAGTTGTAGAGGACGTTGAAACAATAATCTCAATAGCGCCTGCAAACACAGAGATATTGTATGAACTAGGTCTGGGAGATAAAGTAATCGGAGTAACCAATTTTTGTGACTATCCGCCAGAAGTTGAAGACGTGGACTCAATAGGGGATTATCAGAATCCAAGTGTCGAAACCATAATCGATAAAGACCCAGACGTAGTGTTCGCATCAGGAGATTTTAAAGAACCGGTTGAACAACTAGAGGACAAAGGAATATCAGTAATCGTTATAACCCCAGATAGCTATGAAGAACTACTAGACTCTATAACACTCATCAGTGAAGTAGCTGGTGTAGACGACGCTGGAGAAGAACTAGCAAACGAGATAGAGGAACAAATCGATCAATCACAAGATAAGATAGCTGAATTTGAAGAAAGAGATGCATTATACGCCATTTGGATCGATGACCCAATGTTTGTAGCTGGACAGGAAACCTACCAAGACGACTTACTCAAACTAGCAGGAGCCAACAACATTCTAGAACAAACAGGACACTTCGAGATAAGTTATGAAGTATTAGTAGACATCAATCCAGAAGTAATACTAGTAAGTGGACACGCAACAGAGGAAGATAGACCACCTACCGAAGTAATAATGGATGATGAAAAACTACAGAGTCTTGATGCAGTTCAAAATGAAGAAGTCTATGAAGTACTTGAAGATGAAACATCAAGACCAAGTCCACGAGTTGTAGACGGCGTTAATTCAATTATGAACGCTTTATATGACATCGAACTCGAGTAAATAAAAAATAGCTCTAACATCACCCTATTTTGGGGTGATAATATTTTTTATATTTTTAAGATTAAGTTTTGTAACTGAAGCTCGAAGTGATCTAAACAAAAATTTATACCTAACGGTTTAGTTGTCCAATAAAGTTTTTTCATTGTTACAGCCGTTGGTAAAGAGTTTATATACAAATTATTTTCATTAGGAGTGTAGTTTGAAGAATGTACAAGACCAAGTTGGTTAGCAAGAGAAAAGGTAAGATTGCGTTATTGTTTCTGTTAATCTTAACCACAGTTATTATGGTTGTTTCTATTGGTATCGGTCCTGTTAATATTCCTGTTGACGTTATACTTAGCATTCTTCTTGAAGAGGTTCCATACCTCAATAGTTTATTCGATGCAGAATTCACTAGGGGTCAAGAAACAATTGTTAAGCAAATGAGGTTGCCTAGAGTTATTTTAGGTGGTCTTGTTGGAGCTGCTCTTGGTACTGCTGGTGCTTTGATGCAAGGTCTCTTTAAAAACCCACTTGCTGATCCGTATATTGTGGGTTTGTCTAGTGGTGCGGGGCTTGGAGCAGCTATAGCTATTATGTTTGGGATAACGATATTTGGTGGTTTTACGGTACCTATACTTGCGTTTATTTCTGGAATTATAACCATTTTCGCTGTGTATTTTGTTGCTAAAAAAGGGCATAAGGTTCCTGTTGACACTTTGTTGTTGGCGGGTGTTGCTTTCGCTTTCTTTTTATCTGCATTAACTTCATTCATAATGTACTTTAGCGATGAACAGGTTTTTAGAATAATGTATTTCACTCTTGGTGGTTTAGCTGGGGCTGAATGGAGTTACGTTTTTATTACTTTACCTTTGGTTGGTGTTGGTGTTTTTGGGTCACTGCCTTTGGCGAAATATATCGATGCTATAATGCTTGGTGAAGAAGAGGCTATGTATATGGGTGTTAGGGTTGAGTTTGTTAAGAAAATCATTTTGGTTTTGGCTTCACTTGTAACTGCAGCTTCTGTTGCTTTTGCCGGTATTATCGGTTTCGTTGGCTTGATCCCACCACATATAATTAGAATTTTGCTTGGACCTCGTCATAAAATTTTAATTCCTGCCTCGGCTTTATTAGGAGCTTTGTTCCTAGTTATTTCTGATACGTTGGCTAGGGTTGTTATGGCTCCTACTGAACTTCCAGTTGGTATAGTTACGGCTTTGTTTGGTGCACCATTCTTTATTTATCTGCTTTGGAAACGTAAGGAGGGGTATTGATGATATCTGTTGAGAACTTGTTTTTTAGTTATGATGAGGGTGTAGATACGCTTAAAGATATAGGTTTTTCTGTTGGTAGTAGGGAGTTTTTTGGTATTATTGGGCCTAATGGATCTGGTAAAACGACTCTTTTAAAATGTATTTCTGGGGTTTTAGAGCCGTATAAGGGTAAGATTTTGATAAATGGTAGGGATGTTTCCAATTTATCTAGAAGTGATGTTGCGAAGGAGGTTGCTGTTGTTCCTCAACAGGTTCGTATTGGATTTGATTTCTCTGTTGAGGAGGTGGTTCAGATGGGTAGGATAGCACATCAATCGTTCTTTAGTTCAGATTACAAGGATGGTTCAGATGTTGTGGATTCTGCATTGGAGATGACTGGTGCCAGGGATTTGAAGGATAGAAATGCTAGTAGTTTGAGTGGTGGTGAGCTCCAGAGGGTTATTATTTCTAGGGCGATTGCACAGGATACGGATACTATATTGCTGGATGAACCTACTTCTCATTTGGATATAAATCATCAAATTGAAGTTGTTTCTTTGGCTAAAGAGCTTAGTCGGGAGAAGTGTATTGTTGGGATATTTCATGATCTTAACATTGCTGCGCAGTTTTGTGACAGAATTTTGCTTTTAAATGATGGTGAGGTTGAATGTATTGGAGAGCCACGTGATGTTTTGACGCCTCGTAATATTAAGGATACATATGGTATTGATGTTGTTGTTAAAGAGCATCCGTTGACGGGTTCTATTTATGTTACTCCTTTCTCTGAATCTAAGAATTTAGGTAGTTTTGAAAATGGTGATACTAAGGTACATGTTATCTGTGGTGGAGGTAGTGGCAACAAACTGCTTTATAGGTTAAAGCAGGAGGGATATATGCTTTCTACTGGTGTTTTAAATAATCTTGATTCTGATAAGGAGGTGGCTGATTCGATTGATATACCGATTGTTAGTGAGGCGCCTTTCTCTGATATAACTGATGATACTTTTGAGAAGAACTTGGAGTTTATCGGTTTGGCGGATATTGTTGTTATATCTGAGCTTTCAATAGGTAAGGGTAATCTTAAAAACCTGTTGGCTGCTGAGAGTGCGCTTGAAGAAGGGAAAACTGTTATTGCTATTAATTCAATTCCTGTTGAAAAAAGGGATTACACAGATGGTGAGGGAGTTGAAGTGTATAACAGGTTGAGAGATAAGGGATTGGTTGAGGTTGAAGATTTGGATGAACTGTTTAGATTTATTGATTCAATAGAAACTACGGTTACGGAAAAATGCTAAAAATTTCTTAAAAATTTCTTGATAGTCAAGTTTTCTCTAATTTAAGGTAGTTTGGTTTTTTTCTGTAGGTTTTAGTGGTGTTTCTTGGGTTTGATTTATTTTTAGGTTGTTGGTTTTTTAGACACTTACTTAAGGGTTGAATATATATTTGTATTTATGAGTGTTGATGAAGCTAAGGGGTTTGTTATTGGTAATGCTAATGCTCGTCAGGTTATAAGTGTGCTTAAGAAGGATGGTGCAGCTACTGCTGAGTTGATTATAAAGAAAAAACGGTTGATTGAAAAGCCGGCGTTGGATGTTCTTGATGAACTTGTGGATAAAGGTGTTATTGAGAAAGATGGTAAGGAGTATGTGTTGACGGATATTGGTAATAAAGTTGCTGAAGAAGTTCATGACCTTGAAATGGATTAAAATATTGGATTAAAATTCCGTTAAGTTGAAGTTGGTTTTTATTTTTTATTTATTTTTTATTTTGGTTTGTTTGGAGCGTTTTGTTTTTTTAGATGTTGAGTTAGGTTTTATTGGTGGTTTTTTATGAATGTGGTTTCTCTTGCGCCTAATGTATCGGTTTGTTTGGTTGATTTAGAGGTTGATGATCTTGTTGTCGGTTGTAGTGAGTTCGATCTTGATGGTAGTTTAGATGTTGGTAGGTTTTTGGAGCCTGATTATGATTTGATTGTTGATTTGGATCCTGATGTTGTTTTTACGAGTGATCGGCTTCAACTTGATATAGTTGAGGAGGTTGAGGGTTTGGGGTTGGAGGTTTGTCATTTTGAGTTGAGACGTTTTTCAGATCTTTATGATATGGTGGAGGAGTTAGGTTGTTTGTTAGGTGTGGAAGGTAGGGCTATATCTTTGGTTGATGATATTTCAGGTAGGGTTGGTCGAGTTAGGGATTGGGTTTCTGATTTAGGTTGTCCGGTGGTTTATTGTGAGGAGTGGGAGGATCCTGCTGTTGCTTCAGGGAATTGGGTTCCTGATATTGTTGATATTGCTGGTGGTGAATATCCGTTTGTTGAGCCGGGTGACCGTGCTAAGGTTGTTGGTTTGGAGGAGTTTGTTAGTTTTGATGTTGATTTCTTTTTTTCGCATGTTTGTGGTGTTGGTTTGCGGGAGAGTTTTAGTTGTTCTAGAGAGGATTGGGGGTATGAGGGTTATGTCTATTTTTTAAATCCTGATTTGATGAATCAACTCAGTACTAGATCTATTTTTGGTATTGAGTGTATGGCTGAAATTATGCATGGATATAGTTTTCAAGAAGGTTGTAATTTTAACAAGGTTTGGTTTGAAGAAGCTGTTTGTAGAAATTCTCCTTCTATGTAAGCTTATATCTTATTTTGGTTGTTTTTTGGACTTGATTGTTGAGTTGGGGGACTTATGCTGTAGAGATTGTAGTGGTTTTTTTGTTTTTATGTGGTTTTGGGGGGAAAGGTTTATCTACAATCGATACACATATCTGTGTGTCGTAGGTTGATTAAGTTCAATATAGTACAGAAGTGTGTAATTATGTTTGTTGATTCAGAATATAAAAATAAAAAAACAGAAAAAAACAACAAAAAACCAAAACTAACACCAGTAGTCATCAAAAAACCAATCCCAAAAAACAAACCAAGAGACATATACCAAAAACTCAACAACGGACCAGGATTCTTACTCGAATCAAGAGAAGGAAAAGAAAAACTATCCAGATTCTCATTCATAGGTATAGAACCAATAATCAAAATAAAAATAACAAACAAAGACACCAAAATAGAAGGAAAACAAGAATACCTATCAGCAATCAAAATAAACGAACAAAAAACCGCTATAGACAAAATACATAAACTAACACAATGCTTCAACTACATCGAATCAGAAATACCAAGATTCGACGGAGGAGCATTAGGCTACTTCACATACGACATAACCGAAGAACTACATAAAACGCTAAAAACACCAAAACAAAAAACCCTCGCAGAGTTCATGGTCTGCAAAAAATACCTAATATTCGACCACAAAAAAGACACCCTCTACATAGCAGAAATAACACTCGAAAACGAAAACAAAACAAAAACAAAACAAAAACTAAAAAAACTCCACAAAAACATCAAAAACTACAAACCAAACACCACAGAACTCCAAAAAACACCAATACAATACAAATCCAACACAACACGCCAAGAATACATAAACGCCGTCAAAAAAACCAAAAAACACATCAAAAATGGAGAAATCTTCCAAGCCGTTATCTCAAGAAGACTAGACATAAAATACCAAGGAAACCCATTCAACATCTACATCGCACTCGACAAAATAAACCCCAGCCCATACATGTACTACCTCGACTACGGAGACCACCAAGTAATCGGAAGCAGTCCAGAAATGCTCGTTAGAGTACAAAAAAACAAACTAATGACCGTACCAATAGCAGGAACAAGAAAAAGAGGAAAAACAAAACAAAAAGACCAAAAACTAGCCAAAGAACTACTAAACGACGAAAAAGAGATGGCTGAACACATAATGCTAGTAGACCTAGCCAGAAACGACATAGGCCAAGTATCAAAATTCGGTACAGTAAAAGTAAACGAGTTCGCCGAAATAGAAAAATTCTCCCACGTACAACACATAACCTCCAAAGTTGAAGGAGAACTAAAAGACAACCTTAATTCTTCAGACGTACTAAAATCCTGTTTTCCAGCCGGAACAGTCTCAGGAGCACCCAAACTCAGGGCAATGCAAATAATCCAACAACTAGAACCTGAAAAAAGAGGTGTATACTCCGGTGCAGTAGGATACATCGGTTTCAACGGAAACATGGATTTCGCAATAGCAATCCGAACAATACTAACAAAAAACAATACAGCAAGCCTCCAGTTAGGAGCAGGAATAGTCAACGACTCCAAACCAGCCAGAGAATGGGAAGAAACAAAAGAAAAAGGACAAGCAGGGCTTGAAGCAATCAAAATGGCCGGTGAAAAACAATGAACGTACTAATAGTTGACTGCTACGACAGCTTCACATACAACCTCTACCAAATGGTCGGACAGCTAAACGAAAACCCAATTGTAACCAAAAACGACGAAAACATAAACAATCTACCAAAAAAAATAGACCGAATAATCTTATCACCAGGACCAGGAGCACCAGAAAACGCTGGAAACTGCAGTAAGATAATAGACCACTATGAAGTTCCAGTACTAGGAGTATGCCTTGGACACCAAGTTATAGCACACAAATACGGTGGAGCCATAAGCAAAACAAAACCAGTTCACGGAAAAACCAGCGAGATAAAACATGACGGCTCCAAACTATTCAAAAAAATACCCAAAAATTTCAAAGCAACAAGATACCACTCATTAAAAGTAGAACAACCCCTACCAAAAGAGATATCCGTTAACGCAAGATCCATCGATGAAAACATTGTAATGTCCATTTCTCACAAAACAAAACCAATATTCGGTGTACAATTCCATCCTGAAAGCATAGCATCCAACCATGGAAACCAGATTTTAAAAAACTTTTTATATGGAGTGTGACCCAGTTTGATGGATATTGCAATCAAAAAAGCAGTTTCAGGCCAACACCTCAACCAAGATGAAGCAGAAGCCGCTATTGGAGATATAATGACCGGTAACGCAAGCGACCCCAAAATAGCTTCATTCTTAACAGCTATGCACATGAAAGGAGAAACAACAGAAGAAATAACTGCATTTGCCAGAAAAATACGAAGTTTCGCAACAACACTTGAAAAAACACCACAAAAACCATTGATAGACACATGTGGAACCGGTGGAGACGGAGCAAACACATTCAACATAAGCACTGCTTCAGCAATAGTTACAGCCGGAACTAGAATAAACGTAGTAAAACACGGAAACAGAAGCGTAAGCAGTAGATGTGGCTCAGCAGACGTACTCGAAGAACTAGGAATACCACTATCACTAACAAAAACACAATCAGAAAACATTCTAAATAAAATAGGAATGGTCTTCCTCTACGCCCCTGAATTCCACAGCGCAATGAAACACGCAATGACCGCAAGGAAAGAAGTCGGATTCAAAACATTCTTCAACATAATAGGACCGCTCACAAACCCTGCAAAAGCCGATAGACAACTACTCGGAGTTTTCTCACCAAAATTAACAACCAAAATAGCAGAAGTACTACAAAACCTAGAGATAGAGCGAGCACTAGTAGTCCACGGCAACGGTCTAGACGAAATAACAGTAACAGGAACCACCCTGATCTCAGAACTTAAAAACAACAAGATAGAAACATACAAAATAACACCAAAAGAAATCGGACTAAAAAAACACCCACACGAAACAATCAAAGGTGGAAACACAAAAACAAACGCAAAAATACTTAAAAAAATATTAAAAGGACAAAAAAACGGTAAACGCGACATAGTACTCGCCAACGCAGGAGCAGCTATATACCTATCCGATAAAGCAAACTCAATACAAGAAGGAGTGGAAATAGCTAAAAACACCATAGACAGTGGAGCAGCAATGAAAAAACTAAACGAACTAAGAGAGGCAAGCCAAAATGCCTAGCGTGCTCAAAAAAATCGAAGAAACAGTAAAAAAAGACCTCGAAAAAAACCGACAAACAATAGAAAACCATAGAAAACCAACAACCAAAACAAAAAGCCTAAAAAAAGCAATAAAAACCAGATCAAGAAAAAAAACATCCATAATAGCAGAACTAAAATATTCATCCCCCTCAAAAGGCCAGATAAAAAAACCAACCACCAATGAAACCAAAAACACAATAAAAAAACTAGAGAACGCACAAGCACTATCAATACTAACAGAACCACACTACTTCAACGGAAAAAAAGAATACATAAAAATCGCCAGAAAAAACTACAACGGCCCCATACTACGTAAAGACTTCATAATAGACCCAATACAAATCAAAGAAACAAGACAGTTAGGTGCAGACGCAGTACTACTAATAACCTCACTACTGGACACAGAACTACCCAAATACCTCAAAAAATGCAGACAAAACCAACTAGAAGCCTTAGTAGAAGTAAGAACACCCAGAGAACTAGATATAGCATTAAAATCAAACGCAGACATAATAGGAATAAACAACAGAAACCTAAACAACCTAAAAATCGATCTAAACACCACCATCAAACTCTCCAAAAAAATACCCACAACAAAAACAACAATCTCTGAAAGCGGAATCCAAAACAAAAACGACATAAAAAAACTAAAACCATACTGCGATGGATTTCTCATCGGAACCGAACTAATGAACTCCAAAAACCCAGAAAAACGGTTGGAGGACCTCCTTTGCGCCTAAAAATATGCGGAATAACCCAACCCAAAGACGCATTAAAAGCCGAAGAAATCGGGTACGACGCAATAGGAGTCATAGTAAAAACAAAATCACCAAGAAACATCAGCCTCAACAAAGCAAAACAAATATTCAAAACACTAGGACCATACATAACAAAAGTCTGTGTAACAACCACAACAAAACAACAAGAAATCCAAGAAATCCTCAAAATAAAACCAGACGCCATACAACTCTACACAGACCCAGCAAACCACAACATACCAAACACAAAGATAATACAAGCAATAAAAGAAAACAAAATACAAGAAACAACACCATCAACCAAAACAAACGCCTTACTAATCGACAGCAGCAAAGGCAGAGGAATAAAAATCGATACAACAAACCTAGAACCAAAAATAAACAGAATAAACCACCCCATAATCATTTCAGGCGGCCTAAACCCCACCAACATCGACCAAATAAAACACCTAAACATATACGGAGTCGATGTATCCTCAGGACTTGAAGAAAAACCTGGAATCAAAAATCACATTAAAATGAAAAAATTCCACAACAAAATGAGGTGCAAAATTGACTGAAAGAGATTTTAAAGAGTTTGGAGGAAAATTCGTTCCAGAACCAATAATCCCAGCTCTACAAGAACTAGAAGAAGAATACAAAAAACTAAAAAACGACAGTGAATTCAAAAAATCACTAAACAAAAAACTAAAACAGTTCGCAGGACGCCCAACACCCCTAACATACTCAGAAGGCCTTTCAAAAGAAATAGGATGCAAAATATACCTAAAACGCGAAGACCTACTACACGGCGGAGCACACAAAATAAACAACACACTCGGACAAGCCTTACTAGCAAAATACATGGGTAAAAAAAGAATAATCGCAGAAACCGGTGCAGGCCAACACGGAGTCGCAACATCAATCGCCGGAGCCAAACTCGGATTAAAAACCGAAGTATTCATGGGAGAAAAAGACGTCAAAAGACAGGAACTAAACGTATTCAGAATGCGTTTACTAGGAGCAGAAGTCAACCCAGTAACAACCGGCCAAAAAAAACTAAAAGACGCCGTTAACGAAGCCCTAAGAGACTGGGTATCAAGTCTAGACAGCACACACTACCTAATCGGATCAGTAGTAGGGCCATCACCATTCCCAGAAATAGTCAGAGATTTCCAAAGCGTCATAGGCAGAGAAACAAAAAAACAAATATTAGAAGCCGAAAACAAACTACCAGACAAAATCATCGCCTGCGTAGGCGGAGGAAGCAACGCAATAGGAATATTCCATGAATTCAGAGAAGACCCAGTAGAACTCATAGGAGTCGAAGCAGAAGGCGCTTCATCACTAAAAAAAGGAAGCAAAGGAGTACTACAAGGCTCAATGTCCTACCTACTACAAGACAACGACGGCCAAGTAGGCAACACAGACAGCATAGCAGCAGGACTAGACTACCCCGGAATAGGTCCAGAACACAGCATGCTCAAAAAAACAGGTAGAGCAGAATACACAACAGCAAACAACGAAGAAGCACTCAAAGCATTCAAACAACTATCCAAAAAAGAAGGAATAATCCCAGCACTAGAATCCTCACACGCAGTAGCCCACCTAAACAAAATCAAAAACCAAGTAGACAAAGACGACATAATCATAATAAACCTATCCGGAAGAGGAGACAAAGACGTACAAAAAATATCGGAGGAAAAATAAATGAACAAAAAAACAAACCTCACAGACAAAATAAACAGAAACAAACAAACCGCATTCATGCCATTCATAGTAGCAGGCGACCCCGACATAAAAACAACAATAAAAATAGCCAACGACATAATCGAAGGCGGAGCCGACATACTTGAAATCGGAATACCATACAGCGATCCAGCAGCAGACGGCCCAACAATACAAAAAGGATACAAAAGAGCACTTGAAAACGGATTCAAAGTCAAAGACACATTCAAAATAATAAAAGAAATACGCAAAAAATCAGACATACCAATCGTACTAATGACATACTACAACATAATCTACCAATACGGAATACCAGACTTCTACAAAAAACTAAAACAAACAGAAGTCAACGGAGTAATCATACCAGACATGCCCCCAGAAGAATCAAAATCAATAACAAAAGCAGCAAAACAAAACAAAATAAACCAAATATACCTAGTATCAGAAAACACAAACCAAAAAAGAATACAACTAATCTCAGAAAAAACAACCGGATTCCTCTACGCAGTATCAAGACTAGGAGTCACCGGAACACGAAACGAACTCCCAGAAACAGCAATACAATTCATCAAAAAACTAAAAAAACAAACCAACCACCCAATAGCAATCGGATTCGGAATATCAAAACCAAGCCACGTAAAAAGCGCAGCAAAAGCCGGAGCAGACGGAGTAATAACAGGCAGCGCAATAGTCGAAAAAATAGAACAAAACAAAACCAACGAAATAAAACAATACATAAAAACAATGAAAAAAGCAAGTTTAATAGAAATCAAACAAAACTAAAACACAAATGGTAAACATAAAACTATTCGCAAACTATAGAGAAACCGTCGGAAAAGACCAAATACAAATAGAAATAAAAAACAAAACAACACTCAACGAAATACTCAACAAACTACAAACAAAACACCCAGAACTCAAAAAACAAATATCCAACCAACAACAACTAAAAAAAGAAGTAAACATACTAATAAACGAAAAAACAATCAACAACAACCAAATAAACGAAAAAACAATCAACAACAACGACACAATCGCCCTACTACCACCAGTATCCGGCGGATAAAAAACCTTTTTTTAATACTTTTTTTAATAAAAACAAAAAATAAAAATCAAAAAATCAAGACTTCAACTCCCCCGCAATCTCCCGAGCAACCTCTGTCTTACCCTTATTCTTATCAACAACAACCCTACCTTCCTCCAACCACCAAAAACTAGGATAAGCCTTACCGTCCTCAACAACAGGATTCAAACCAAGTTTCTCAGCAGCCTCCTTCATCCCCGACAACTTAGGACTAGAAACAGCATCATCCAACGAAACAATCCGACCCTCACCACGACTCCTCTCAACATCAATATTAGAAGGCCACAAAACCATACGATCCCTATCTTCATCCACCATACAAACAACATACAACCCAAAACAACATTATCTTTACCCAAACCAAAAACAAACAAAACAAAAACCACGTTTGAAACAACTGGAGTAAATAAAAACCTAAAAAAAAGATAATATTTCTTATCCCTATCCAAGAAGCCTATTTATATCAAAATAAACCAACCATTATTTAGGTTTAAACAATCTACCTTTTAGGTATTTTAGTACTGGCTATTTAATATTTAATAGTTTTTGAATAATTGTTTTTCGTTTTTTACTAAAATAAAAAGGTAGTGTAACTCTATTTTAAGGTTGGTTAGGTAGGTAAATATTGATGTTTGGTTTTTTTCAATCGGTTAAAACAAGTTTGAAGCGAACTAGAAAGGAAAAAAAGATATTAAGACTGGTTTTTTTACTTATATTTGCTAACCTATTTTTGTTTACAATAAAGTTCGTTCCAAGTATTACATTTGACAGTTTAGCTGTTAGATCTGATTCGTTCAACTCACTCGGCGATGCCGGATATTCATTCATATTGTTAATCGGTATGTATTATGCCTTAAAACCGGCGGACAATGAACATCCTCATGGACATGAACGTATAAAGCCTTTTCTATCCCTAATAATAGCGATATCCATTATTTTTGTTGGAATATCAATATTGTATCAAGGTATAAACGGCTTAATAGAAGGATCCACATACCAATACACACCACTGTTCATAATAGCTTTAACAATATCGATTCTAGTCAAATTTGGGTTATTCAAATACCTCAAGTATAAAGGAGACCAACTTGACAGCAATGTATTGATAGACGTAAGCAAGGACAGTCTAGCCGATGTATTCGCTTCAATATCAGCATTGATAGGAGTTATAGGTGCTGCATATGGATATCCATTTTTCGACATAATATTCGGTTTAATAGTTTCAATATGGATTTTTAAAACAGGATTCGAAATGACAACCAAAAACATAAACTACTTGGTTGGTGGGGCACCATCGCAAAAAACCATGCAGGAAATAAAAAAAGCATTGAACCAAAAAGAAATAAAAAAAGAACTATATTGTGAAGCTCATTACGTAGGTCCTGAAATACACGTTTACTGTGAACTAGAGGTCCCCTCATCACTTTCACTCATAGAAGCCCATGAAATAGAAGAAAAAATAGAAAAAGAACTCAAAAAAATCAAGGGCGTCGAAGACGCCTACATACACCTAGAACCAGAAAAAAATACAGATAAATAAAAAAACACGAAAATAAATTAAAAATACCCTTTTTTTAAAAACACATAAAGAGGATAGTTACACCATTTGTACCAAACACCAACATAAAAAACAAAGCTTTCAAGAGACCTTCAGTTTCCAATTACACTCTATCTCTCAGCGGCATTACCACAATACCACCACCCCCAACCCCCTAACGGTTTCAACCACACCCGTAACTACCTTGTTTATATCTATAATCAGTATGTTTTGTGAAAACGTTTTGGCCAAGCAGATATCTACTGCTATCTAAACAAACTTTTTCTATGGTTTGTATCTCTATTGGGCTGTAACCTCTCCTAAAGAGGAGAGGTTTTAACCCTGATTAGAGATATACCTTAGTTTTTAAAGCCAGTCTAAGTGGCATTCTGAACATTCAGTGTCTTCATCTACATTGACGTAATGTGTATCATCGTGGGCTTGATGACAATCTCCACAGCTGTACCCTGTTACATTGAATTCTGGGTGGTTTGCTCCGTCTTCACCTATTGAGGTGTGGCATTGAGTACAATATTCGTCAGGTATTTCAACATCTTCAGGGAAATCTCTTTCACCCATTATATAGAACTGGAATGCTTCGTTCATAGCACCAATCACTTTCTCATCGACCACCGACTGTAGGTCATCTCCTACGTGACATTGTACACAATCAGTTCCTTCTTCAATATTAATCATTTCAAATATCTCAACGTGCTCTTCTGCAGTTCCATTTACTGGTGGACCTCTCACAGCATCCCCATAATTAGGGGTTGAGAAAGCTAGTTCGTTTGGAAAATCCATCTCTTTGTGGCAGTCATCACAAAACTGATTTTGACTTGTAAAATCCCAGGCACCTGGAGCTGCTGCAAGCCCAGTAATCACAGCAATAGCAACCAACGCTATACTGAGATGTTTGAAACCAAACCTATCTAAAATTGATTCAGACTCTTTATCACCTGACATTTAATTGTTCACCTCCAAATCAGATTTGCGTTCCTTGAAATAAACAACCAACACCACAACTAAAGCCAAAAAAGCTAGTGCCATTGCCGGTCCAAACAAGAAAACCATCGAATGGGCCGAAATAGGTACAATGAAATATGTTATCAAAAAAACAACTCCAGCTAACGCCAGAATCAACGGTAAGAGATAAGGCTTCTCCTCCTTTTTAAAAAAATTATCTATATCTTTACTACTCAAATTAATTCTCCCTCCTACAAGTGATTTAAAGCATCAACGATGGTTAAACCACCATAATTCTACTTTACTCTAAAGAAGTATATCTAAGAGATAGTTAAAAACCTTTTGTAAAACCAACTATAATTTAAACCAAAATCAACAGAAAGCAATAAACCACAACAGTATGTTAAACTATTTTTTTGTTATAGGTGATAGTTTGTTTAGTGGAAACGAAAAATTCATGTCTTACTTTTTGTTTTAGGTCATTAATGGAAAAAGATAAATAAAGTCAACTGGGATACGGTGTATTGGGTATTTAATAATGGTGGATCCTTTACCTATATTGGAACCTGTTCTAGGGGATTATGCAGGGATGGCAACTCAAGTAATTTATTTTGTTGTATCTTTTTTAGTGATTTATCTATTGGGCAAGGCAGTGGCTATACCTATTGTTACTAAATTGATGAGGGCCAGAGGTCTTGAAGAACATGCTAGGAAACCTATTAAGAAGGTTCTTAGTTTAGCTGTTATTTTCGTTGCTATAGCACTTGCTTTTGGTTTTGCAGGTCTTGGGAACATACTTCTTGCTTTGGCAACTATAGCCGCTGCAGCTACACTCGCAATCGGTTTTGCGCTTCAAGAAGTGATTAAAAATTTTGTTTCAGGTATTTTCATTTTCATTGAAAAACCCTTTAAGATAGGTGACTGGATAATCTGGGGAGACAATTCAGGTGTAGTTGAAGACATAAGTTTAAGGGTAACAAGGTTGCGTACATTCGATAATGAATTAGTAACGGTTCCGAATTCGGTTTTAACCGATACTGAATTAATAAATCCTGTTGCTAAAGATAAATTGAGAATAAAATGTCCTTTTGGAATTGCTTATGATGATGACATAAACAAGGCAACCAAAATAATCTTGGAAGAAGCAGAAAAAAACGAAGGAATAATGAGCGATCCAGAACCTATCGTACGGCTAACAGATCTAGCAAACTCGTATGTTGAACTGCAATGCAATATATGGGTCGCTGAACCAAATAGGCGGACATTCATGAAAGTAAAATCGGACTACACAAAAGCTGTTAAAGAAAGATTCGATGAAGAAGACATAACAATACCATTCCCACAAAGAGAACTTTCAGGAGAGATAACAACACAAAATTAAAAAAATACAACACAAAACCAACCAGTAGTTAGGTTCGTTTTGGTGTGAAAAAATCTGTATAAAAGTCCCGCCTCTCCGATTTGAACGGAGGACCAGTCGGTGTCTGCAAGGTTCTACAGCCGACCGCTCTACCAAACTGAGCTAAGGCGGGACAGTACCCTAATTTTCTTGACAAGTAAATAATATTTTCCCTCAACAGCTAGAAAAAAATCTGTTTCGGTTATTTTTCACTTTTTTCGTAGTTTTTTGGTTCATATCCGCAGATATCTGTCAGGCTGCATTCACTGCAGATAGGTTTTCGGGCTTTGCATACTGTTCTTCCATGTTTGATTAGGTTTATATGGAACTCGTACATTCTTTCAGATGGTACTTGTTTTTCAAGGATTTGATGTGCTTTTTCACGGTTTGTTTTATTAGGTATCAATCCAAGCCTCTGAGTTACTCGATACACATGTGTATCTACAGGGAAGGCGTTTTTATCGAAATCAAAGTTCAATATCACCGCACTAGATTTAGGACCTATCCCTGGTAGGTTCATCAACCATTTTTTAGCTTCTTTTAAAGTTAGTTGTTCTAAAAAATCTAGGTTTAGTTCACCTCTTTCCATGTATATCTTTTTTAGTGATTTCTGGATTCTCTCTGCCTTAATGTTATGTAAACCGGCTACAGAGATTGCCTCAGATATCTCTGATTTATCGGCATTCATTATCTCTTTTGGTGAATTGAAACGTTTATTAAGCCGTCTATAAGCCCTATCCCGGTTTTTATCATTTGTGTTTTGAGATAAAATCACCTGAATTAACGATAGTAATGGATCGTTCCTCTCTTTAGGGTCAGGCTGACCATATCTTTCTTCCAACCGATCCATCGCAGTATTTAACTTTTGCATACAGACAAAATTCCTCCTCCTTAACTATATTACCTACCTAACAACCCTACCATTTTTTTGATATAGGGATGTTATTCCTAATTTCTAATGGATTTGAATTTCGTTTAGGTTTTGTATTTTTTTAGGGCTGTATAGGGTGTGGTAAGTTATTTGAAGTATTAAGTTTAACTAAGTTTTACGTTGTAAGTTTTTATTGGTTGACTTTGTAGGTGTTTTACTTTGCATGACTATCAGAAGATTGATGTAGGTTCTAATTTGATTGAGGAGAATGATAAAGAGGCTTTAGAGGTTAGTAGGGTGCTTGATGATAATGGTGTTCGGTCTTTTGATTTGGTGGGTGCTATCGGTTCTGGGAAGACTTCAATAGTTGAAGAGTATGGTTCTAGATTGAGTGGTGTTGGTGCTGTTGTCGGTGATGTTTCTGGTGATGACGACTATCAGAGGTTGAAGGAGATAGGTATACCTGTTGTTAATTTGAATACTGGTAGGGAATGTCATTTGGATGCACACCTGGTTAAACACGCTATTTCTGATTTACCTTTAAGTGATTTGGATTATTTGTTTTTTGAGAATGTAGGTAATCTTGTTTGTCCAACCGATTTTAAGTTGGGTGCTGAACATCGGATTGTTGTTGTTAGTGTAACTGAAGGAGATGATGTTGTAAATAAACATCCGATGATTTTGAAGACCTCAGACCTACTTATTATAAATAAAATAGATATTGCTGATGCAGTTGACGCTGATGTAGATAGAATGTTAGATGACGCACGTAGCATTAACAGTAATTTAGATGTAATTAAGTTGAGTATGAAGGAAGGAGTGGGTATAGAATATTTAGATGAATTTATAATAAAGTAACTATCTAAAGTGATTATATGAAGTTAGATATTGTATGTTTGTTGTATATTAATTACTGTTAGTTTGGTTTGTTCTGTCGTTGTAATGTTGGTTGTATTTCGAAATGGTGTTCTGAGGCATTTTAATGATTTCTAAGTTCATCGATGTGTTTGAAGGTTTTAAGGACTTTTTCTTTTCTTCTGGTAAGAAGGAGTTAGGTTTTACTTTATTCAAGTTTTTTCTTCCATTTGCTGTTGGTGGCGTTTATTTAGCTGTTATCTATCTTTTTTTCGATTATGAAACAATCTATCCATTGGTTGTTGCACACCTATTTCCTCCTTTTGGGAAGGAGTCTATTATTCCAGCGGGAATTGCTCTCGGGGTTTCTCCAGTTTCTATGGCTTTTTTGATGGCTATGTTGGAGGTTATTGTAGGTACGTTTATGGTTTGGAACTATGATTTATTGAAGGGTATTCCACGTATTGGAGGTTCTATTCGAAAAATTGAGTCTAAAGGGAGTGATAAACTTAGTAGAGTGGGTTGGGCTAATAGGTTTGCTTTTGCTGGAGTTGCTTTGCTTGTTATGGTTCCTTTTCAAGGTTCTGGAACTATCACTGCTTCAATTACAGGCCGTATAATAGGGATGAAAGCACTGGATGTTTGGATGGCTATTGTTGTTGGAGCGATATCTAGTAACTTGTTGATTGCTTTTTTTGCAGATACTTTTATTGCAATATTGCAGGATAATTTGGTGGTTGGTGTGATTCTATTGATTTTTGTTGGAGTTGTGGTTTGGATATTCTTAGATAAAAATAAAAAAGAAGCGGACTGATCTTTGGTTTATTAAAGTTGGTTTTTTGTAGTTGGTGTGTTGGAGTTTTTTAGGTTTTTTAGGTTTTTTAGGTTTTTTAGGTTTTTAGTTTTTTTAGATGTATTTGGTTGCATTGATTATTGGTTCTGGTTTTAGTTTTCGTATTAGGTTTGATTCTACGTATCCGAAGAATGGACATCCGTTGCATTGTTTTGTTATTTGTTTTCGTTTTTTGGTTGTTTGGTTCCATTGTTGTTTGAGGCCTTTGTTGTAGTCGCCTATTGTTTGGTTTTGGCCTCTGCATTTTTTTATTTTTCCGTTGGCTGTTATGTGTAGTATCATGTCTTTGTGGCTGCATTCTTTGATTTGGTATGGTTTTTTTATCATTTTTAGGTAGGTTTTTGAGTTTATTATTGGATATCCTTGTTTTTTGAGTTCTATTAGTTCTTCTATTGTTTTTGAGTGTTTTTTTGGGTCGTTGATTTTTGTTTGGTTCCATGTTTGTTTGTCGATTTCTTTGTGTTTGTATACTGGTTCGAATGAGATTAGTGTGTCTAGTTTGTCTGCTAGTTTTACAAGGTCTGTTAGTTCGTTTATGTTTTTTTGGGTTATTACGCAGTTTATCGATGTCATTATGTCTTGTTTTCTGGCTTTTTTTATTCCTTGGATTATTTTTTTTGGTTCAACTCCTCGGGTTTGGATGTTTGTTTTGATTCCGTCCATTGAAACTGAGAGGTAGTCAAGGTGTTTTAGTTGGTTGGTTTTTTGGGTTAGTAATGTACCGTTTGTTACCATTGCGGTCATTAATTGGTTTTTGTGTGCGTGCTCTAGTATTTCAGATATGTCTTGTCTTAATAGTGGTTCTGCGGCCCACATGTTGTATAGTGTTATTCCGAAGTCGCTGGCTTCGTCTAATAGTTTTTTTATTTGGTTTGTGGTCATTTCGTTTTCTTGTTGCTGTGTTCTCCAGTAGTTGCAGTAGTCGCATTTTAGGTTGCATTCTTGGTTTACTTCGTGTGATAGTACTACTGGTCTTTTTTTTATTTTCAGTTGCCAGATAGATTTTAAGGATAATTTTATTGGGTTCATCTTTATCTTTTAAAGTATTTTGGTTTGTATGGTGGTGTTTTGTTTTTTGGGATGTTTTCTAGTGATTTTTTGTATTCTTGGGTTTCATATACGCATTTTTCTTTGTTTTTACGGTATAGGTGGTGTCTTCTGATTTTTTTCCATATTTTTTTTAGGTTTTGTTTTTTTATGTTTCCGAATGAGATTGGTGTGTGCATGCATGGCATTATCTCTCCTTCTGGAGACATATATAGCCATCTTTTTCCAGCGAAACAACCGAAACAATCCGGTTCTCTTAATCTATAGAATCTGGTTATAAATCTCTCTTCTTTTTCCACCAACTCTCTCTGTAGTTGTGATATCTCTTTTTTTCTTTGATCGGTTATTGTCTGTTTTTCGCTCCAGTTTCCAGTGTCAACTACTTCTTCTATCATCAATTCGAATACGCTGTGTTCTCTGCATAATTCGATTAGGTCTTCTAGTTTTTCTCGTTCTGAGTTTTCAGGTGTGGCGACATATAGTATTGCGGAAGTTATGTTTGTGTTTTCTATCGATTTTAATCCTTCTATAACGCCATTGAAAGCGTTTTTGTTTTGTCTAAATTTGTTGTGGATTTCTGGGTATGGGGAGTCTAGACTGAAATTTAGGTAGTCGAGGCCTGCGTTATCTAGTCGGTTTGCTAGTTTTTGATCTATCTCTAGTCCATTTGTCACAACCATTGTGCTTGCTCTATTGCCTACATAACCTACTAACTCAGTTAAATCATCTCTTAAAGTAGGTTCTCCACCTTCGAATAGTATTTGAGAAACTCCTAATTCTATTGCTTGGTCGATTGTTTTTTTGATTGTTCTGGTAGGGAGTTCTTTGGTTTGTTTGTTAATCATATCTCCAACCAAGCAGTGTTGGCAGTTGCATTGACAGTTCCCTGTAACCATTATAGTTAGGTTTTGAGGTCTATTGATTCCGAAAAACCTTTTGATTTCGGTTTTAACCATATTTTCAAAAGCGAGGCTGGGTATTGGTGGGAAACCTGTTGATAAAATTAATTTGTCTTCATTTATGTGTGAGTTCATTCCCCAAACATATCTCTTTAGTTTTTTTCTTAATGACCCTAAAAACGGTGATAAAGGTCCTTCAGTTACAATGTCGATAGAGCCATCTTTTTTTCTAATAAATTTAAGTTTTATTGCTTTTGTTTTGTAGGCTATGAACTCTTGTGGCATTTTTTTATATCCTCTACCCCTATTAGAGCTTTTTGTAGTCTAAAGGGAGTTCTGAAACGCTGTATGGATTTATGTATTTTTCTCTAAACTCTTTGTCTTGCATTACACAACTATTTTTACCTTTAAATCCATCGAAACCTGTCATTCTTTTCCAAATTTGTTTTAGGCTTTCTTGTTTGATGTTTCCGAACTCTATCGGTATGTATGTGCAGGGGGTTACATCTCCATTATGGATTAGGTTTAACCATCTTTTCCCGGCCATACAGCCAAAGAAATCCTTGGATTCGAAATATCCATTATAAAAAACTCTTGGCCCCGTTTTTTTGTTATTAGCTTTTTTCCTTAGATCGAGTAACTGGTTTCTATGTTCTGAAGACAACATTATCTCCGTGTTGTCTTTATATCCCCATGTTGGATGGCTGTCCCACATCGTTAATTCGTCTACACCTGTTTTTTCAGCAAGTTGATATATCTGTTCGATCTTACCGGTTTCCACTAAACTAGGTTTAACGTGAGTATGCATCGATACGTATAAACCTGCCTCTAAAGCGTTTTTCATCCCACTTATAGCTGATTCAAAAGCACCATCCATACCTCTAGCTTTATCATGTTCCTCGGGTACTGGACTTTTTATTCCAGTTATAACTGCGTGCACACCACTCTCCTTCATTTTATCAGCGTTTTCCTTATCTAAAAGCGGTCCTGGCGTGAAAACACTAACAATACTTTTCTCTTTATCTACGTACTCAATTAGTTCGAACAAATCAGGTCTTAAAAAAGGATCTCCCTCTGCAAACCCAATTGAAACCGCACCTAAATCCTGTGAATCTCTAATGAACCGTTTAACATATTCTGTTTCAAGCTGACTCCCATCTCCCAATATATTGCATTCATCACAATTTAAGGAGCATTCAGATATATTCAGGCTCACAGCTTGCGGTGAATATCTATTCAACAATAAAGCGTTAACTTCATTTTTAACAGCCCTCTTAAACGGCTCACTTGGTATAGGTGGGAACCAACTGCTAACAACAACTGAATCATTCATTACATCAATCGGTTTTTCATCCTCTAAAATTCGGTTAACCCTTCTAACAACAGGTTTAACCAAACTTGATAGAGAACCTCTTCCCACCAAACGAACATTATCTTCTGAGGTATCAAGAAATAACTCCAATCCCTTACGATCCAAAACCGTGATTTCAGACATTATAAATATGTGATCCTTTTACAAAATTAACTTTATCTTATTCAGAAGGTAAGACTCCATCTTTTAGCTCGGAGATACACCGCCAAAACACATTTAACTCCTATTAAAAAGGTATAAACTAACGCAATATGACCCTTATAAGTGGTAGATAGGGCAAGTGCTCGCTACAATAGAAAACAACCTGTCTGTGGAATTAAGGCAACCTTAAAGATAACAAAAACAAGAATAGAAGAAAAATATGGGTCTAGAACTCCATATATCTTCACGCTACAAGCCTAAGCAATTTCTCCGATACAAACTGAAGAAAAAAGTATTTTATCTATAGTAAAAGCGAAGTAAACAAACATGGGTCAGTGGCCCTTGGAACTCTCGCTGTTCCCTTTTGGACATATACAAATCACAGTTGACCATAGTTTGTGAAACACGGAGTGAAAGAGAACCACCAAACTAGAAGGAAGGCTTGCATTCCAGATCAAGGATGATATCACTTCCAAAAAAACTAGTTCAATGGCCTCTTAATCATAAAGATAATTTAAAATATAATGGGTACTATAATGAAAACTGGTTAGGTAAAACTTAAAATCTAAAATACTGATTTTGACATTGGCTCGATAAATAAAAATCAAATAGATATAAGTTGGAGAAACAATTAACCTATGTTGCCTTTTTGGGTATAACCCTTATGTAGGTTTTATTTGATAGAAATTTAGTTTAGTAAGGCTATGCCTTAATCTTGAGATATATTGGTGAATTGGTGATTATATGTCCGAAAATAAATCTAAACGTGTAAGATGTGTTTCCTGTGGTATAACGATTACAGGTCCAGCATACACTTCATTCCCATGTCCGGAGTGTGGGGATGAGGAGATAGCTAGATGCAAGATGTGTCGAAAGCAGAGCAATAAATATGAATGTCCTGACTGTGGTTTCTTGGGGCCGTGATAAAAATGGGTGACGTTGCAGCTAAAATAAAGGTAATGCCTAAAAGCCCTGAAGTCGATTTAGACGAGCTGGAGAGCACTATAAAGGAACTAGTTACGATGGGTAGTGTTAATAAGGTTGAGAGAGAGGATGTGGCTTTTGGTTTAAAAGCATTAATGTTGACCATTGTTGTCCCAGATGGAGAGGGAGGAACAGAGGTTATTGAAGAGAAGTTAAGCGAGGTCGGTGATATTGAGAGTGTACGGGTTGAAGGCGTAAACCGCCTTATGTAACTCTCTTTATATTTTTGTTTGTTTTTTATTCCACACCATAGGTGTATTACAGTTGAGATCACTAGAACGCCGTATTAAGTATGTTTGGATAGCGTATTGGTTTATAGGGTCACTCATACTCGGCTCTATAGGTAGAGCTGTAGATACTTACTACATAGATTCAGGTTTTTATTTAGGAATATTGGTTTTCTTCCTCTTCTTTGTTTTCGGATCGGTATATAGTATATTTAGGTATAAGATATGGGGTTATGAAGTTCGTGACGACTCTCTATATCTTAAAAGAGGAGTTTTCACTAGAGTTAAAACGATTGTTCCATATGCACGGATACAGCATGTTGATACTCAAAGAAGCGTTCTAGAACGAATATTGAACCTATCCACATTAGTCGTCTACACTGCTGGAAGCCGTGGATCAGATGTGAACATACCTGGTTTGGATCCAGAACACGCTGAAAACCTACAGAAACAACTTAAAGAAAAAACAACCGAGTTTGAGTTAGGTGAGGAAGACGCTGTATAAACAAATATAGAAACTCACCTATTTTGGAGGTTGGTTGAAATAAAACTTCATCGTTACTCAGTAATCTATAGGTCTCTTGAGAACCTTTGGGGAATAGCAGTCTTCTTATTCCTTATACTAATAATTGAAGGCCTACCTGTGTTTGAAGAAATACCCGTTTTCCTCACTATCTTGGTTGCAGCGTTTCTTGTTCTAGTTGGATGGAACTATGCTTATTGGAAGAGGTTTGATTTCAAGTTGGATGAAGGTATGCTTGAAATCAAGTCAGGTGTTTTCAGTAGACGTAAAAGAGAGGTTCCATTAAAGCGTGTTCAAAACGTGGATGTCCGTGAAAACATTATACAGCAGGCTCTAGGGATAGCTGAATTAAGATTTGAAACAGCTGGTGGTGGAGCAACGGAAGCTGTTCTCAAATATGTCTCTACCGAAGATGCTGAGTTACTAAGAAAAAGATATCAATATTTTAAAGAGGGTCGTGAAGCCACAACCGAAGCGGGAGAAAAAGACAAATTACTATATGAAATCGACCCACTCGAGATGGGGATTCTCTGCCTAACATCCTACAGCCTAGCCTCCACTATAGCAATCTTCGCATTCATTACATTCATCGTATTCACATTCGAGTTTATACTTGACCTAGGGAGAGGAGTCATCGGTGACAGCATAGTACTAGCTATAGCCTTATTGATATTGGTTTCATTCCTATCCGGCTGGCTTTTAAATGCCGGAAAACAGTTCATCACCTACTTCGACTTCAAATTGTATCGGTCAGGTGACACATTAAAATACAAAAGAGGTTTATTGAAACGATACAGCGGTACAATACCATTGGACAAACTACAAAACATAACAGTCAGGGAGAACGTACTTCAAAGAATAATCGGGTATGCAGCACTCGACATAGACACCGCTGGATATTCAGCTCAACAAAGAGCCGAATCAGGAGCTGAAGTAGCAATCCCAATAACCAAGATAGATAACATACCTACAATAATCAAAAAAATTGAAGGGGTGGAGCTAGAAAGACTGGAAAAAATCGCAGAAAGAGCTATGCAGAGGTACGGAATAAGATACTCAATCCTAGCAATACTAATAACCATACCGATATACCTATTCGCAGAAATACCTCAAACAACCCTAATAATAACAATCATAGTTCTATTCACTCTCGCCCTCACTGCAGCCTACCTCAAATGGATACACAAAGGCTACAAACCACTAGAAAACTACCTAATCACCCGAAACGGGTTCTGGAAAAGACAGACTAAAATAGTTCCCTACTACCGTATACAAAACGTAATCGTGCAGAGCAGTTTCCTACAGAGAAGATGGAAGCTAGCGTCAGTCATACCCGACACTGCAGGCACATACATAAATATAGGTGGAGAGATAATCGCAACCGACCTCGATAAAAACGACGCAAGAGAACTTGGAGACACATTATTCAGAAAACTACAGAAAGCACTAAAAGAATACCGAAAACAAAAAACCCAAGAAAAAACTAATGAAAGCCTGAGTAGTGGTCAAGAGAAAATTGATGAAGTCTAAAAAGGGAACAGCGAGAGTTCCACCGGCCACCCGACCCGTGGTTGTTTACTCAGGGCTATACTCCATATTTTTAGAGAGAGTAATTAGCTTTGTAGCGATATTAAACGATAGAGAAAATATGTTCAGGTAGTGGTAGACGTATGCTTGGCCAAAACGTCTCCACAAAACAACAAAAAAAATCGGGATAAAAAGGCTTTGCTCGAAATCGTTAGGTAGTGGGGAGTAGTGGTGTTGCAACACCGCAGATAATGAGAGTGTAGTTAAACACTAGAAATCTCTGGTACCAACTTCCAAACCATCAGGTTGATGTTTTAAGATATTAGTTATGTTGATGTAATGAATAAGTATCAATGGCTAACATTGTTTTTGGTGTTATAAATGAAAATCGGTAAACTTGGCTCTGACTTATTAGAAAATGATGTAATGCCCTTTCTTGGTTTTAAAAGAGAAGAGGTTGTTGTACATTCTGGTGTTGGAGAAGATGCAGCAGTTGTTAAAATGGGGGATGGCGTTCAGGTTTTATCAACCGACCCGATAACCGGTGCGGATAAAAGTATCGGGCGGCTTGCAGTACATATAGCTTGTAATGACGTAGCAGCGTCAGGCGCAGAGCCCGTTGGAATCCTAGTCACTATTTTGTTCCCTGAATATATAGATGAAGAAGATATACCGTTGTTGATGGAAGAAATCAGTAGTACCGCAGAAGAAATCAATGTCGAAGTCATTGGAGGACATACCGAGGTAACACCTGCGGTAAATAAAACCGTTATTTCAACTACAGCTATCGGTAAAGCAAGAGAAAATAGGTTCCTAACTTCATCTAATGCAGAGGTAGGTGATGCAGTTGTAATGACTAAAACAGCTGGATTAGAAGGAACCGCAATAATAGTAAACGACCACCGAGAACTAGTTGACCATATTCTAAATAAAGATGAAATAAAAAAAGCTAAAAAAATGTTTAACCAGATCAGTGTTATAAAAGAAGGCTTAATTGCAAGTAAAAATAAAGCAACAGCTGCACACGACGTTACAGAAGGAGGTGTTAAAACCGCTGCCTTTGAACTAGCACGAGCATCAAATAAAGGAATAACATTAATAAAAAAAGACATACCTATAGCAAACGTCACAAAAAAAATATGCCAAGAACTGGATCTCGACCCACTGGGCCTGATGTCAAGTGGAACACTACTAATCACAACACCAAACCCAAATAAAATGATAAAAAAACTAAAGAAAAAACAAATCCCCGCAGCAAAAATCGGTCAAATAGAAAAAAAAGAATTTAAAATAAAAGAAAATGGAACCGAAAAAAAATTAAAACCATTAAGAAAAGACGAACTCTACAAACTGATATAAACACAACCAAACCAATAGAGATATCTCAGTTTTGGTTATAAAAATAAAATTACTCATAGTTTTTTAGTTTAGGCACAAATTTCCCACTATTATTTATAACCAGTATATCAGGATCTTTTTCATATCTCTTTTTTATTTTCTTTATCGTTTCTTCTATTCCTGAAGCTGGTTTACAGAAACAGTTTTGTATTACGTTATCTGGCAGTGATGAAACAATATACATCTCGTGTTTTTTTAGAAACTCTAGTAGGCTGTATGTTTTATGGCTACCCAGTGTATAATTTTCTTCTATCTCTTTCATTATTTTTTCGGGATTACCAGATTTTTTCAACCTCTTATAGAATTCAGATGGACCAACTCCCTCACTACATTTACTCACCAAAATTAGAACCCCATTCTCTTTCAACAAACTACGTCCATGTTCAAATCCTTTGAGAGATTGGTATAGGTTTTTATTCAATGGTTCACCAACCTTGGATATAACAACATCGAATTTATCTCTACGATCCATCTCCAATGAATAAAGAGCCTCAGCAGTATCTAAGACACCGTGAAACGAACCCATTACAGTACCAGACTTTAAATCAAAAATACGTTCCCCATCACTAACAACATTTATACCTAAAAAAACCGGCTTCAACTGATCGATAACCATCTGACATCCCTCCACCATATCTAGATGTACAGGATTATCGTCTAAATGCAATACTTTAGCCTTACTTGACAATGCATGTTCATGATTTCTCTCAATTGTTTTATAGTGAGCAACGCCAGGAATAATCGATTTTCTACCACCAGTATATCCAGCAAAATAATGAGGCTCAACAGAGTTTATACATATAACGCCATCGAAATCCGATAAAAAACTATCGATTTTAATAGGTGTACCGCGAGAGGTAACACCAACATCAACATAACTATCATCCTGCGCCCTATGAACAAAAGTCCTATCTTCTAAACCTGAAATACCCCCGACAATTGAATCTAGCTCCCTATCGGTAGGTGGAGAATGACTTCCTGTAGCAACCAAACCACTAAAACAAACAGAACCACCTAACCCAGACAAATCAACATAACTATCAAGACACTCTAAAACTTTTTTGGTAGGAGTATCCCGCTTCAAATCATTCAATATAACCAAAACACTATCTAAATCACTTAAAAAACCATTAACAGACCGATAACCATCAACACAACAATCTAAACGAGAAATCAAACAAGATTCACTAAGAACATCCAACCCAAAATCTGGAGAAACCACCACATCAGAATCAAATTTCATAAACAATATAAATAACATACACAGATAGAATACATTTACCATTGTCTTGATGTAGCTCGAAGAACATCTAAATTTAGGTGTCTACTATTTTCAAAGGAATCAAAAATAAGTTATCTAGAAACCGACTAGCTATAATACCTATCGAAGGCCCAATCGTAGGAGATAGTTCAAGCGGCGGTTTCTCATCACTATTCAAATCACCAATTGCTGAAGCAGAAGAATATATCGACAAAGTAATGGAAAATGACCGTTACAAAGCAGTAATATTCCAAATAAACTCACCCGGAGGATCACCATACAAAAGCAAAGAAATAAGCGACAAAATCCAAAAGATGGATAAACCCACAATAGCATGCATCGGAGAACTAGGGGCATCTGGAGCATACTGGATAGCATCTGCATGCGACCGCGTATACGCCGACAAACTATCAACAGTAGGAGGTATAGGAACACTCTCAATAAGACCCGACTTCTCAGAACTACTCAAAAAAATAGGAATAGAAATCGACGTAGAATCAAAAGGAAAATACAAACAATTCGGAATGCCATTCGCCGAACCAACAGAAGAGGAAAAAGAAGTCCGAGAAAAAGTCCTAAACAACATAAACAACATGTTCACCGAACACGTCAAACAAAACAGAAAAATAAACGACGACGGAGACGTATTCGAAGGCAAAGTATACCTCGGAGAAGAAGCACTAGAAGTAGGCCTAATCGACCAAATCGCAGGAATAGAAAAAGCAATAGAAACAACCAAAAAAGAAACAAACAAAGACCTAACCATAATAGACTACAACAAAAAAATAGGAAAAGGCCCATCAATAAAAAACCTATTCAAATAACAAAACAAAACAAAACAAAACTGTATAGAAACTATGGGTGTGGTTTGAATTACTAGGTAGGTTTTTAAAGTATTGTATTTAAAAATGGATATACTAAGGTTTCTATGGATATCGAGGTTGAATAAATAGGTCAGAGTTGTAAGGCTTTCCTGATTTATTTTTTTTGTTTTTCGGTTAGGCTTGTTTTTCGGGTTTTTTAAGTTTTTAGTGTTTTTCTTAGTGTTTTTTCTGTTTGTTCGTCTATGTTTATTCCTTTTTTTCTGGCGAGAATGAGTGTGGCTGTTTCTTTGTCTATTAATCCTTTCATTTCTTTTTGGATTTTTTGTATTTCTTTTTGGGTTTGTTTTTTGGGTAGGTTTAGTTTTTTGTGGAAGTCGTTGTTTTTTTGTTTTTGGTTTTTTGGTTTTTGTTGTGTGTGTTGTATTTGCTTGATTTTTTGTATTGTTTTTTGGTTTGGTGTGTAGTCTAGTGTTAGTTCGATTTGGTTTAGGTCGTAGTTTGCTTTGACTGTTTCTTCGTTTTCTATTAGTAGGTTGTTTTTTATTGCGGTTTCCATTATTTGTTTGGCTTCGTCTGTTTTGAACCAGTTTAGGTCTATTGATAGTGTGAAGATGAATCGGTTTTTTTCTAGTTCTTTTTTTCCTTTGCGTTTGAATGGGTTGGCTGTTATGTATTTTAGTTCTTTTATAGTGTTTTTCATTCTTTTTCTCCGACTGTGGTTTTACCGGTTGGGTCGTCGATGATTACTTTGATTTCTTTGTTTCCGTTTTTGATTTTTTCTATTTCTTTAAGTAGTTTGGTTTTTTTGTTGTTTTCTTCGACGTATGTGTTTAGGACGTTTTCTATTTGTGTGATTATGTCTATTACTTGGTTTATTGGTTCGCTTTTTGCTGGTCCGGGGGTTATCTCCACTCCTAGTTCGGGTATTTTTAGTGTTGCGTTTGGGGAGCGGTCAACCTCTATATAGAGGTCTTTTTTGGAAGAGACCTCTATTTCTATGAGGTCGTTGTTTTTGTTTTGTGACATTATTTATCGTTTTGTGGTGTTACCGGAAGTCTCCACCACCTATTATTCTTCTGTCTATTTTAACTCCTGCGGGAGTTGCTATTACCATTTTTTCTCCGATTCCAGCGATGTCTCCTCCGACATCTTTTGTTGAGTACTGTATTTCTGTTACTATTCTTTCACGCATTTTTTCGTCGTTCATTATTGCGGATATATCGATTACTACTATATTGCCTGAGTATATCTGTTCTTTAACCAGTGTGGCGTCTTCCATCTCTCTTACTTCTGCGACTTTTATTGATGGACCTTCGTCTTCGACGTCTTGTTCATAATCGATGTTCTCGAGGTCTACATAGTTCTCGAAACCTTTGTAGCGGGTTTTAGTTCCAAATATACTGTCTAAGAAACCATTGGACATTAGGTTGCCTCCAAATATAATTTTACAGCCGTTTTACCTTCAAACTATTTAAATTGTATAGGTTTTTATGTTTAGTGCTGGATGGTATCCATGCTCTAAATATTTTCAAACCACCGTTGTATCGATTTCTGCCTTAAAATGGTGGGTAGGTTTACTACTTTCCTTTTTTTGGCTTACGAATATTATTTTTTCGCTATCGATTTTGGTTGGATATATTCAGTTTTTGAACGGCATTACCATATCTCTCTATAGGTATTTATTTATTTTTTTGTTATTCGGTATTTTTTTTGGTTTTAGGTGGTTTGGGAGAAACTCTATTCATTTGTTGTTTTATTTAGTTGTGTTGGGTGTTTGTGGAGATATTTAGCTAAAGTATTTTGAGGCCTCAAAATTAAAGATTATTCTGAAATAATTTAATGGAGATAATTGGTATGGGTAGTGTAAAAGATCTTGAGGTTTTAGAGAAGCCAACTAAAAACGAGATGGGGATTGGTAGATTTCATTTTTCAGATAGGTATTCTGTTTTTGATTGGGGTGAGATGCCTGATTTGATTGAGTCTAAAGGCGCAGCTCTTTGCATTATGGGTGCTTTTTGTTTTGAAAGGCTTGAGGAGGTTGGTGTTGAAACACATTACCGTGGTTTGGTTCGTGATGGCGAAACTTTTGGGCTTGAAGAGATTGATGAACCAACCGATGTTATGGAGGTTGATTTGACTCGAGTTGTTGAGCCTGGATATGTGGATGGTTATGACTACTCTGTGTATCAAGAGTTTGCTGAAAATGGTGAGGGCAACTTCTTGATCCCTCTTGAGGTTATATATAGGAATGGACTTCCAGAAGGATCCAGTGTTTTCAGGCGTTTTGACCGTGGTGATATAACTCCAGGTGATTTTGGTTTGGAAGAGATTCCTGAACCAGGAAGTGACTTGGATAGTCCGTTGTTCGATGTTTCAACTAAACTTGAAGAAAGAGATCGATATATAAGTTGGGATATAGCTCGTGAGATAGCTGGTTTGAGTAAAGAAGAACTAACTGAGATAAGAGATATTTTAGGTACGGTTAATGAAGTTATAACTAAGGCTGCTGAAGATGCTGGGTTCAAGAACGAGGATGGTAAGATAGAGCTTGCTTTTGACCCTGAAAGGGAACCGATGGTTGTTGATGTTGTTGGAACGCTTGATGAATGTAGGTTCACTTATGATGGGGTTCAAGTGAGTAAGCAAGTGGTTAGAGATTATTATAGGGATACCGAGTGGCATCAGGTTGTTAAGGAAGCTAAAAAAACAGCTAAAGAACAAGGGATCCGTGATTGGAGGGAACATGCAGAGGAACCACCTTCTATTGACCCTGAACTAAAGGATATAACCATAAACCTATATAAATCCGCTGCAAACGAGTTCATAGGTAGGGAGTTATTTGATTCCCCATCCCTTGAAACTGTGATAGGGCGCTATAAAACATATGTGGATAATTGATTAGGAGAATTAGAAAATGGATAGAAACAGGATTAATGATATAGTTTCCAGTTATAGTGATGACATAACGATAGGGGTTCTTGGATCCCATTCAGCTTTAGAGATTGGGCATGGAGCCAAGCAAGAAGGATACAAAACGCTTGTAGTTTGTGAGAAAGGACGTGAGAAAACATATACCGATCATTACTCCAACCTCTTTGATGAGGTTTTAGTGCTTGATAACTTTCAAGATATGGTCAATGAAGAGAACCAGGAGTTCATGAGGGAAAACAACACGATATTCGTTCCAAACAGGTCTTTCAGCGTTTACGTGGGATATGATAATATAGAAGAAGAACTTGAGATCCCTTTACTTGGAAGCAGAAACCTGCTTAGAACAGAAGAAAGAGATATTGAAGGAAACCAATACGATTTATTGGACGCTGCAGGAATAACAAAACCCAAAATGTTCGATTCACCAAGCGATATAGACAGAACGGTCATAGTTAAAGTTCCAGAGAAAACAAGATCTATCGAAAGGGCTTTTTTCTACGCAAACACACCAGAAGAATACCACGAAAAAGCAAATGACCGAATAGAAAAAGGAATAATAGACGCAGACGCCCTAGAAGACGCAACAATAGAAGAATATGTAAAAGGCGCTAAATTCAATGCAAACTACTTTTGGTCACCAATTAAAGAAGAACTAGACCTCTTAGGTTTCGACAGAAGAATCCAAACAGATTTAGATGGAGTACTAGACCTACCTGCCGATGAACAACTTGAATTAGGAGCATCACCACAAAACGTAGAGATCGGCCATATGGGCGCAACAATGAGAGAATCACAAATCGAGATGATATTCGAAGAAGGAATAAAATTCGTAGAAGCATGTGAAAAAGAATACCCACCAGGAATAATAGGTCTGTTCGCCCTACAAGGCGCAGTAACAAAAGAACTAGAGTTCTACGTATTCGACGTAAGCCCAAGAATACCAGGATGTCCATGTGTCGAACCAACATCCCCATACATGAAATACAAATACATGAAAGACGTTGGACCCGGCCGTAGAGTAGCGATGGAAATCGAAACAGCCATCGAAAAAGACGAAATCGAAAAAATAACAACGTGATCCTAAAATGACCAACAAAGACATCCTACAAACAATCGAACAATACGACCAAGAAAACCTAACAATAGGAACCATAGGCTCCCACTCAGCCCTAAACATACTGAAAGGAGCCAAGGAACAAGGATTCAACACACTATGCATCTGCCAAAAAGACAGAAAAATAACATACGAAAGATTCGACGTCGCCGACGAAATAATGGTTGTAGACGAATACGCCGACATGCTATCAAAAACAAACCAAACAAAACTCCGACAAAAAAACACAATACTGATACCACACGGCTCATTCAATGCATACCTCGGAAACAAAGTATTCGACATAAACGTACCCATATTCGGAAACAGAGAACTCCTATCATGGGAAACAGACCGTGAAAAACAACACAAATGGCTAAAAGACTCAGAAATAAAACTCCCAAAAGTAATCGACAAACCCAGCCAAATCGATAACACGGTGATAGCTAAATTCCCTGGAGCAAAAGGAGGAAAAGGCTATTTCATAGCCAACACAGAAGAATCATTCAACCAAAAACTACAGGAAATGAAAGAAAAAGGCCATATAACAGAAAAAGACATAAAAAACGTCCACATCCAAGAATACATAATCGGAGTAAACGCCTACCCACAATACTTCAGATCAATTGTAAACCAAGAAGTAGAAATGATAGGGATGGACCGAAGATACGAATCAACAGTTGACAGCATCGGCAAAATACCCGCAAAAGAACAACTAGAAATCGAATTAGACCCCACATACACAGTAGTTGGAAACATCCCAGTAACAGCTCGAGAATCACTGATACCCGAAATACTACGGATGGGAGACCGCGTCGTAGAAACCTCAAACGAAATAGCAAAACCAGGAATAATAGGGCCCTTCTGCCTAGAAACCGTTTTCACCGAAAACCTCGACATATACACATTCGAAATTTCAGCAAGAATCGTAGCCGGAAGCAACGTCGGAATCGGAACCTCCCCATACGCATACCTAAAATACAACGAAAACATGTACATGGGTAAAAGAATCGCCAAAGAAATAAAAGAAGCAAACCAACAAAACCTACTAAACAAAATCACATCCTAACCTAAAAACCACCCAAAAACCGGGGCACCCCCCAACCAACCCCACTTTATCTCAACAAAACACAAAACAAAGAAATAAACCCACAAAAACCAGTTCTACAGATAAGCAGGGAGAGCTCGTTAGGGCTTAACCATGGGGTGCTGCATAAAATATTCTGCCTTTTTTTCCTCAAAACCCATTTATATCTATAAAAAAAGATTGGTTATGTGGTGTTAAGAGGTTTGGATTTGAATCGTTTTCTAGATAAAATATTCAAGTTACGTTCTGGAGGAAGTGAGATGAGCATGGAGGAGAGGCGGGAGAAACTGGTTGAAAGGCTTGTTGAAAAAGGCCATATCACGGATGAAAAGGTTATACGGGCATTAAAAACTGTGCCTAGACATGAGTTTGTTCCAAAAGATAGAAAGAGAAGTTCTTACAATGACCGGCCGCTACCTATCGGTGAAGGCCAGACCATTAGCGCTCCTCACATGGTTGGTATTTTGGTTGAAAAGTTAGATTTAAATGGTGACGAACTTGTTCTTGAAATAGGTGGTGGTAGTGGTTATAATGCCGCCGTAGTCGCTGAATTACTTGAAGATGGTAGGGTTATATCGATTGAGCGGATAGATGAACTTGCGGATAAAGCTAGGGAAAACCTTGAAAAAACCGGTTATATTGACAAGGTATCCTTGGTGGTTGGGGATGGTTCTAAAGGATATGGTGAGGAAGCTCCATACGACCGGATATTTCTAACTGCAGGAGCTCCAGCCTTGCCAAAACCGTTGGTGGAACAGTTGAAGGATGGTGGGATCATCGTAGCCCCTGTAGGAGATATGAGGTCACAGATATTGGTTGTAGGTAAAAAAAGAGGAAATGAGTTGATACAAGAAGAATGGGGTAGATGTGCGTTCGTACCTTTGATTGGAAAACATGGCTTTAAGCAATAACTCTCGCCGTATTAACTTATTATTACTTTTTTTATCTAAGTGGCCGAGAAGACAACTTACTAACAAGCATAGCAAGTTAGGTGGAGGTGTTCACTGAGCATTTGAGAGGTTTCTATCACTATTTTTTGTTTGGAGGTTTCATATAGATAGCTATGGAGAGTTAGTTTTGGGCTTGATCTAGAAGTAGTCCGCTGGAAACTTCTTTTTTTGTAAAAATAAAGAATTTAGGGGGGTTGATGGTTATTTTATTTTATCCTTTTCTTCTATTTTTTTCATTACGTCTACGGCTTGTTTTTTAAGTTCTTTCATTCTCTCTCGATACTCTTCGTCAGAAATCTCTTCATTTCGATGTTCTTTATCGAGTTTATCCATTTTAGAGAAGATTTCTTCTTTTTCTTGTTCTAGAATTCCTTTTTCACCATCGGTTTTACCGGTGGTTTTTGAGTTGTTTATCTTACTGGTTAAAACATCTCTTTTCCAGTAAACAACCATTGAAGTTAGGATGACTCCAAAAACAACTAGGTATACCCATAAACCGATTTCACTATCTTCTTGAAGGTCTACCATAACTGTGTCACCTATCGATACAGCTCCGTATTCTTCGCTTGCTCCAGCTATTAATGCGTTGTATTGGGTTTCACCCATATCAACTGGTTGTTCTGATTCAAGTAGGTTTGTTCGTTCACCGAAATTTATTGTGTCAGGTTCAGTTAGTATGGCTAATAGTTGTGTTTCGTATAGTATCTCTTTTTCAAATTGATATTCATCGATATCTACATCAAGGTTGTATTCCACAAAGAATTGGGATGATTCACCCGGCTTGATTGTTTCAGTTTGGTTGAGTTCAAGTCCTTCGTCGGTGGTTTTCATCTCTGGATGTGTCATCAATATTTCGGCTTGCTGTGGTATATCGAGTAGTAATGTTCCGTTGAATGTTTTGTCCCCTACGTTGACGAACTGTATTATTTCACCGATATTGAGTCCGCCTTCATCTGGTTTTTCAATCACTACTAAATGGCCTTGACCAGCTATTATTAGGTCGTCTGTTTTGTCTGTTGAGTTGTGAACTGTGAGGTTTTCTGTTGTTTTTGTTTCGTTATCGAATTCGATCATGTTTGATGAATATGTGATGTTGTCGTGTTGACTGGATATTTGGTAGAACCTGCTTGTGTTCAGGTCTTCAAAATTGTATTCACCGAGTTCGTTGGTTGTTGTGTTGTATGTGTCTACTTCGTTAAGTTCATCATTTTGTTTATATTCGTGTAGTGTTACATCTATATTAGGTATTGATGTGTTTTCATGTTCTTGGTCTAGGTATACTGAACCATTTATAGTGCCTAGTTCGTTGTCTGTGGTTTCAGCGATGGCTGTACCGGCACCGATTGTTAGTATCATGAGAAATAGAATTCCGATTATAAAAAGAGGTTTTTTCATTGTTGGTTCCATTGAATTATTTTTATGGTGTTTTCAGGTTTGTTCTAGGTATTTGTTTGCTTGGTATTCACATTAAATTTACCATATTTAAAAAATAACTTTGAGTTTAAATTAAGTATCCAAAAAGTTAAAGAGGATATAGGATGTAGGTTGTTGAGGGAGAAACAACTCTATATTGTATTTTGTTGTGTGTTTTAACTGCAGGAAATAACGCTGTTGTGTGAGGTTCTAAGATGAATTCGATAGCGTTTGCTTTAGGGAAATGCTGTAGCTTGTATTAAGGTAGTTAATTGATTGATTTTGTTGTTTAGTTTTTGATTGGAGGTATATTTATGGATGAATCTAGGTCACTTGATGAGATGGATAGGGAGGAGTTATGTAATTTGTTGAGGGAGAAAGAAGAGCGTGTGGAGGAGTTGGAAAGCCTTGTTAAAAGGATTAAAGCCGATTTTGAGAACTATAAAAAGAGAACCGATAATAAGATAGAGAATGAGGTTTTTAAAGCTGAAATAGATTTTGCAAAAGATCTTCTAGATGCGGTTGATTCATTTAAAGTTGCTTTAGAGATAGGGGAAGTTAGGGATGACGGTTTTTATGAGGGAGTTAAAAATACGTATAGTTTGTTGATCGATTCATTAAAGGAACGTGGGTTAAAAGAGATTGAATCGGAAAACTTTGATCCGAACCTCCATCAAGCTGTAGATCGTGTTGAAACAGATGAATATAATGATGGTGAGGTTGTTGATGTCCTACAGGAAGGATATATATATCAAGAACAGGTTTTGAGACCCAGCCTTGTTAGGGTTGCATTCAATCCTAATGGAGATGAATCAAGTTTAGAAAGTTCTGAAGATACTGAAGTTAATGGAGATGATTATGATGAGTGAAGGTAATGAAAAGATACTTGGAATAGATTTAGGTACAACTAACTCCGCTATGGCCATCGTTGAAGGTGGTGACGCCGATATAATCGAAAACGCCGAAGGAGACCGAACTACCCCATCTATCGTTGGATTTAAAGATGGAGAACGGCTTATAGGTAAGCCAGCTAAGAACCAGATAGTTATGAATCCAGAGAACACAGTGAAATCTATTAAACGCCATATGGGTGAGGAGTACACAGTCGAGCTTGAAGATAAAGAATATACTCCTCAAGAAATATCAGCTATGATTCTACAGAAAATAAAGATGGATGCCGAAGACTATCTCGGCCAGGAGATAAACAAAGCGGTTATAACGGTTCCAGCATACTTTACAGATGCCCAGAGACAAGCGACTAAGGATGCTGGTGAGATAGCTGGTTTCGAAGTAGAGAGAATAATAAACGAACCGACAGCAGCTTCACTTGCATACGGCCTTGGTGATTCGGAAGAAAAAACAATCGCGGTATACGATTTCGGTGGAGGTACATTCGACCTATCGATACTGGAGCTCGATGATGGTATTTTTGAAGTACTCGCTACCTCAGGGGACAACCACCTTGGTGGTGACGACTTCGATGAGAGAGTTATAGATTGGATAGCAGATAAATTTATGGATGAACATGGCGTTGATTTGAGGGAAGAACCACAGGCTTTGCAGAGAATAAAAGAAGCAGCTGAAGAAGCTAAAAAAGAACTTTCAAACAAAAAAAGAACCCAGATAAACATTCCATTTGTTTACCAAGATGAAGATGGAGCGAAAAACATAGATTACAAGATAACAAGAGCAAAATTCGAAGAACTCGTCGAAGACCTCGTTGACAAAACCATAAAACTAACAAAGCAAGGCATAAGTGATGCAGGAATGGATAAAAACGACATAGATGACATACTGTTGGTGGGTGGTTCTACAAGAGTTCCATTAGTCAGGGAAAAAATAAAAAACTATTTTGGAAAGGACCCAAGCAAAAAAATAAATCCAGACGAAGTGGTTGCTTTAGGCGCCGCCATACAAGGTGGTTCACTCGCAGGAGAAGTAGATGACCTCCTCCTACTAGATGTAACACCACTCTCCCTCGGTATAGAGACAAAAGGCGGAGTTTTCACCAAACTAATAGAGAAAAACACTACAATACCGACCGAAGAATCAAAGACATTTACAACCGCTGTTGACAACCAAACCTCAGTAACAGTACACGTTCTTCAAGGCGAAAGAGCAATGGCAAAAGACAACAAATCACTTGGCCAGTTCGTCCTCGATGGAATCCCACCAGCAAAAGCTGGAGTTCCACAAATCGACGTTACATTCGAAATAGATGCAAATGGAATACTACAGGTCTCAGCAAAAGACAAAGGAACAGGAAAAGAACAATCGATAACAATACAAGACCAAGCCAGATTGGACGAAGATGAAATAGAGAGAATGAAAGAAGAAGCTGAAGAATACAAAGAAGAAGACGAAAAGAAAAAAGAAAAAATCGAAGCAATAAACCAGGCCGAACAATTGATCAGAGGAACCAAAAAAGTACTGGACGAAAATGAAGAACTCGTCGATGAAGACATTCGGAAAGACATCAATGAACGAATCGAAGACCTAGAAAAAGAAATCGGTAAAGACGACCCCGAACTCCAGGAAATAGAAAAACTAACTGAAAAGTTAGTGGAAGCATCACAAAAAATAGGTCAAAAAGCCTACGACCAGAATGCAGCCGCAGGCGCTGCTGGAGGAGCCGCAGCCGGACATGCCGCAGGACAACAACAAACACAAACAGGCAGTGAATACGTCGATGTTGACTACGAAGAAGTAGACAGTGACGATGGAGAAAAATAATCTCCATCAAAAAACCTCTTTTTTTAGTTATCCAACTAGAGAACTCAACGGTTGATAAGAATGGCAGAAGACTACTACAAAATATTAGGCGTCGACAAAGAAGCAAGTCAAAAAGAAATAAAAAAAGCATATAGACGAAAAGCCAAAAAATACCATCCCGACTCAGGATCAGAAGAATCAGACGAAGAAAAATTTAAAAAAATAAACGAAGCCTACCAAGTATTAAGTGACCAAGAAAAAAGACAAAAATACGATAGGTTCGGTAAATCCGGAATCAACGGAGACTTCAGACAAAGAGCTAGAACACAAGGATTCGACGACATATTCAGCTCATTCTTCGGAGACATATTCAACAACTCAGATAGAAGAAAAAGAAACCTCGATATAGCAAAAAAAATAAAAATATCTTTAGAAGACGCATACAATGGAACAGAAAAAACCATATCAATCCGGAGACTCAGCAAATGCAAAGAATGTAACGGAAAAGGCTCAAAAGACCCAGACTCTATACAAACATGCAATGAATGCCGTGGAACCGGTGAAACAAGACGCGTTCGGGAAGGAATGTTTGGACGCCAAATCGTTGTAACCGAATGTCCAGAATGCGAAGGCGCAGGCCAAATAATAAACAACCCTTGCACCCAATGTTCAGGAGAAGGCCGACACTACATCAACGACGAAGTATCAATAAACATCCCGAAAGGCGTAAACACCGGACAGAAATTAAAAATAGATGGAAAAGGTCACAAAGACAATAACACAGGCCAAATAGGACACCTAATAATCATCGTCGAAGTAAAAGAAGACGAAATATTCGAAAGAAGAGATGAAAACCTCTTCTACACTCTAAAAATGGGTTTTCCCGATGCCGCATTAGGAAGCAAAGCAAAGATCCCCACACTAAACGGAGATGTACAACTTGATATACCCTCCGGAACACAAAACGGAGATGTATTCAGACTAAAAGGAAAAGGAATGCCAAGACTTCAAAGAAGAGGATACGGAGACCTATACATCAAAGCAGTGGTTGAAACACCCACCGACCTAACAGAACGAGAAAAAGAGATACTCCAAGAACTACGACAATACGAAGGAAAACACAAAGAACCAGACAAAGGATTCTTCCAAACTGTTAAAGACAACATAAAAGACGCTTTATAAACCTAACAATAAACTAACCTGACTCTACCTGGCTCTAACTATATTAGATTATTTTAGAGTATATTGGATTAAGTTGGATGTTTAAACTCTTTAAATATATCTAAAAAGTAGGTTGGTGGTTGGTTTTGGTTTAAGAGTTTTGGGTTAGTTGGATTATTTCGAGGGTTTCGAAGAATATTTCTTTTTTGTTTATTGTTTTGGTTTTGAATCCTTGTTTTTTTGCTTTGTTTTTTATTTTTTTGGGGTTGGTTATTGAGGATGTTAGTAGTAGGATTGAACCGTTTTTTGTTAGGTGGTTTTTGGATTGTGTTATGAATTTGTTTATTGTTTTTCTACCGGTTTTGCCTCCGTTCCAGGCTTTTTCTATTTCACTGTTTTTGAGTTCGGGTTTTTCGATTGGTATGTATGGTGGGTTGAATGTTATTAGGTCGTATTTGGTTTGTTTTATTTGGCTGAATAGATCGCTTTGTTTTATTTCTATGTTTTTTATGTTTTTGAGGTTTTTTTGTGCTGATTTAATTGCGTGTGGGTTTATGTCTATGGCTGTTACTTTGTTTGTTTTTTTGGATAGGTGGTAGGCTATTATACCGGTTCCTGTACCCATATCTAGTGCGTGGTTCCATCTCTTTTTTTGTTTGTTTATTGTGTCAACCATGAGTAGGGAGTCGTCTGATGGTGGGTATGTGTGTTTGTTGTATTTGTTTTTGAATGTCATTTTATCTGGTTATTGTTTTTTTGTTTTTTGTATTTCTGTGTATAGTTTGTTTGAGCAATCTGCGATCTGGCTGGGTGTTAGTTTTTCTGGTCTTTTTTCGGTGGTTTTGTCTAGTTTTTTTATTGTTTGTTTGAGTGTTTTTTTGGTTGGTTTTGGGTTTAGCATGTGTCTTGTGTTTTTCATTGCGTTTTTTAGTTTTTTTCTTCTTTGGCTGAATATTGCTTTTGTGAAGTCTAGGAAGAATTCTTGGTTTTTGGGGGTGTATTTTGGGTTTTTTGGTGTTAGTTTGACTAGTGCTGACATTACTTTTGGTTGTGGATAAAAAGCGGTTTGTGGTATTTTTTCGAGGATTTCTGCGTTTGAGTATAGGTCTACTCCGACTGTGAGTCTTCCGTATTCTTTGGTTCCTGGTTTGGCCGTCATTCTTTCTGCGAACTCTTTTTGGTACATCAGGATTGCCTTTTTGAATGGTTTTTTCAGTATTTTGAATGTTATTTCTGATGATATTTGGTATGGTAGGTTTGCTACTACTTTGTCGGTTTCTCCATAGTCAGTTTGGATTGCGTCGCCTTGAATTAATGTTATTTTTTCTCCAAAACGTTTTTTTAGTATTTTGTGTAGTTTTGGGTCTTTTTCTATGACTGTGATTTTGCCGGGGGTTTTGATTAGTTCTTGGGTTAATGTACCTACTCCGCCTCCGATTTCAAGTATTTTTTCATCTGGCTGTATGTCTGCGTGTTTTACCTGTCGCTGGGCGATTTTGTTGTTGATTAGAAAGTTTTGGCCCAAGTTTTTTTTGGGCCGTATGTTGTGTTTTTTTAGGATTTTTTTGGTGTCCATTTGATTGGTTGGGTTGTGTTTAGTTGTCTTTAACGAACAACCTGTATTTGAGGTTTTTGTCTTTGATTTCTTGTGTTATTCTTTTGGCGATTATTCTTTCGGGGTGGTGTATTCCGTTTACTCTTTCTGATAGGTCTTCGAATGATTCGAATTTGCCTGCGGCTTCTTTATCGTCTAGTATTTTCCACATTAATTTCTTTCCGATGCCGGGGAAGAGTTCTAGTGTGTGTTGTCGGGTTGTTATTGGTTGTGCGTTGTTGAATGCGTTTATGTATTTTTCTTCTTTTTCTTTAACTATCTCTTCAATTATGTATGGTAGTTCTGTTTGGGCGTTTCTTGTGAGTTCTTTGAAGTTGATTCTTTTTTTTACGTAATCTGCTTTTTCTCTTTCTCCAGGACCTATGTAGATTTTGTCGTATTGGCTTACGGTTTGCCCTTCTTTTGGAACGATTTCTAGTAGTGTGAAATGTTCTTCACCAACGCCCTGGATTATTGGTTCTTTTTTGTATGCTGGCCTGTCATCTTCGACATGTCCTCTTGGTAGGAAATCCAGGACCCAGATATAATCTTCTCTTTTTTTATTTTTCTTCATTCCGTTTTCTTCCCCATAAAATGCATTTTTTATGTTAGGTTTTGTTTGTTTAATAACTCTTTATATAGGTCTGTTGTTAACGGTATTTATTTATTATCTCTTGTATCTGTTCTATTACTTCTGTGTCTAATGCGAATCTTTCTTTTGCGTATATGGCTCGTATCTGTTTTTTTTCTTTTGGCATTAGGTCTGTGAGTTTGACTGCTAGTTCTGGTGTTACTTTTTCGTGTTCAAGTAGTTCTTTTCTGAGTTTTTTTGCTTGTTCTGGGTTTGTTTTCGAGAATTTCTGTACGTGGTCGAAGGATCTTCTTTGTGCGTAACCGATTCTTTTTTCGTCTTCTTTTCGTTGGGTTATTTCGTTTGTTAGTATCTCGCTTACTTCTGATATGGTTATAGGGTTGTCTTTAAGCACCTCTTTAACCAAATCTATCACCCTTGCTGTGGTTTGAGGTGTTCTGGTCGTATTGTTAGTTGTTTTTTGTCATTGTTGTCGGTTACTTCTACTACGTAGGATCGGCCTCTTTTTTCTGTTATTCGACCTGTTTTACCGTGGAATCGGGGGTGTGGCATTCCTTTTTGGATGCTTGGGTCTATTATTATGTGTACTCTATCGTCTTTTTTGAACTCTCTAATTGATCGGGTTACTGGTATTGCTCCTTTTTCTCGTTCTTTTTTAGCTAGTTTTTTTCTTGTTCCTTGTCTGAATCCTTTTGATTTTTGTGGCATATTAATCACCTTTTAAGTTATTTAATTTTTTACAATTATATTAATTGTTTTTTGAAATAGAATTTTTTAAATGTGTTTTGGGGGTTTTTCTTGTTTTTAGGTTTAGTTTTTGTAATGTACGTTTATTACGTCTAGTTCTAGGCATTTTATATCTTTTTTGAGCAGTTCGGCTAGACTTGGTGTTGTTTTTCCTTTGTCTCCACTGATTATTTCTTTTACGTAGGCTCCGGCTTCTGTTTTTATTTTTATTATGTAGTGTTCGTTTGTTTGTTCTAGTAGTTCTGTTTCGAGTATTTTGCGTTTTCTGGTTTTTTCGGGTCTTCTGGATATTCTTCGTGGTGTTTCTTGTTCTATTGTCTGTCCTTCTAGTTGTTTTAGTGCTTTTTTTAGTTGTTGTTTTGTTATTTTGTTGCCTTTGGGTTTTGCGTTTATTTTTGCTCTGTATGATTTGGGTGCTCTTGCCTCTTTTATCTCTTTTATTTTGTTCCTGTTTGTTGGCTGGATTTTTTTGACCTCTATTTTGTCTCCGTGTTTTTGGTTTATTGTTTCCATGATTTCTTTGTGGTTTATCTCTCTTTTTTTGGGGTTTTTTATCTCCATTACGAAGGGTCTTCCGTTGCCGAGCATTTTTACGTCGACGTCTTCTCTTCCTGCGCCATGGAATATGGCTTCGGTTCCTTTGGTTTGTTTTAGTATGGGTTTTGCTATTGTTTTTTCTATTGATTTTTCGTATAAACTGCCTTCTCCATCGCAACGCATACATCCTTCGCCTCTGCAGACTGGACAGTACCATTCTGTTTGTGGGATCCCTCTGACGTGTTTTCTGTATCTACCGTAGATGAATATTGGGTTGTTGTTTATTTCAATTGTGTTGTCTTTTAGGTGTATTATGGCTACGATGTCTGGTGTTTTGAACTCTACTTCTGCGTCTACTTTTTGTTCGAATTTTTTTCCGATCTCTCTGTTTATCTCTGATTTAAGGGATTCTGCGTAGTCTGCCCCATATTCAGCCCAGATTGTTTCTTCTTTTTGTATTAGTTCTGGAGTTAGTTTTGTTCCGACTAGGAATGTATTGAACTCGATGTCGCTGGTTTTTTCAAGTATCTGGTCTACAGTTGTATCGAGGTCGTCGAATAGGTTGTTGCATAACCAACATTTTTGTTTTTTCGGTTTGTGGTTGAGTCCACGTCTTTCTAGTGTTTTTTTACTTAAATTACTGTTTAAACTGGTTTTTTCGAGTATTGTGGGGTTTTCGTCTTCCATTAGTGTTAGGTCGCCGTGCATCAAGAGGTAGTTTCTTAGGATCTGTCCTCTTGTTTTGTTGTCTGTGCCGCTGAGTAGTAATCCGTATTGTCTTCCTAGACAGTGGTTGCATAGGTTTTTGTCTGTCAGTATCTGTAGGGCTTTTTTTGCCGGCCGACTTAGTTTTTCTGTTTGTTTGTTGTTTTTCATGTTATCTACCGAATTTCTTCATCATTTTGTTCATTGGAAGTCTTTTGCCTCGCATGTTTTTCATTAGTTTCTTCATCATTTTGTGGTATTTCAGTAGTTCGTTTACTTCTTCTCTTGAGGTTCCTGATCCTCTTGCTATTCGTTTTACTCTGGAGCTACCGATTACCTGTGGTTTTTCGAGTTCTTCGTCTGTCATTGAGTCCATTATGATTCTGAATTTCTCCATTTTTTCTTTTGTTATGTCGAGTGCGTCGTCGGGTAGTTTTTGTGGGCCTGTTGGCAGCATGCTCATTATCTGTTTTAGTGGACCTAGTTTTGTTATTGATTCGAGTTGTTGGTATACGTCTTTGAGTGTTAGGTCGCCTTTCATCATGGATTCCATGTCCATGTCTTCGGGGTCGAGTCGTTCTTCGGCTCTGTGCATCAGTTTTTGTATGTCTCCCATTCCTAGTAGGCGGGATATGAAGCTGTCTGGATCGAACTCCTCAAATTCTTCGTATTTTTCTCCGGAACCTATGAAAGCTATTTTTGTGTCTGTTTCTGATACGGCGGTTAATGCGCCTCCACCTTTTGCTGTTCCGTCTAGTTTTGTTATTATGACTCCGTCTATTCCTATTGCGTCGTTGAATGCGTTTGCTTGTTTTTTAACTCCTTTACCTATTGAGGCGTCTATAACGAGGTAGGTGCGGTCTGCGCCAACTGTTTCCTCGATTTCTTCCATCTCTGTTATTAGGTCTGATTCTAGGGAGTGGCGTCCTGCTGTGTCCACTATACGGACTTCGGTTTTGTTCAGTTCTTTTAATCCATTTTTGACAACTGAAACTGCATCTTCAGATTCTTGTTCTCCATAAAAAAGACAGTTGACTTCTCCACAGAGTTTTTTTAACTGGCTGTAGGCACCTGGTCGGTGTGTATCTGCGCATATGACACCTGTTTTCAGGCCTTTGTTTTTAAAGTAGTATGCTAGTTTTGCGGCTGTGGTTGTTTTACCAGATCCTTGAAGCCCTACCAACATTATGTCTTGTTCTTCGACTGGAATCTCTGTTCCTTTACCTACTATGTTGACGAGTTCGTCATAAACTATGTTTATTATGTGCTCTCTTGCACTAGCTCCCTTAGGTGGTTTTTCATCAAGCGCTCTCTTTTTTATTCGGTCTGTGAGCGCTTTAACCATCCTTACGTCAACATCGGATTTTAGTAGGGCTCTCTGTATCTCTTTGTTTAGTTCTTTTACGTCTTTTTCACTTATTCTGCCCTTACCAACTATGTTTCTTATGCTCTTTTTTAGGGAGCCACCAAGGTTATCTAAGACCAATATTATCACCCAACAATCTCGTCAACGAACCATTCTGGATCGAACTTTTTTAAGTCATCGTAATTTTGTCCTGTCCCAACAAATATTATTGGATTGTTTGTTGCGTATGAAACTGATATTGCTGCTCCACCACTTACGTCTGCATCGATTTTTGTTAGTATTGAGGCATCGATATCTATCGCTTCATTGAACTCTCTGGATCTTTCAACTGCATCGCTTCCGGCAACTGCTTCATCGACGAATAAAACGAGGTCTGGATCTACAACTCTTTTTATCTTTTTTATTTGGTCCATTAGGTTTACGTCTGTGTGCATTCGACCGGCTGTATCTCCAAGCACTATGTCGTATTCGTTTGCTTTAGCGAACTCTACGGCATCGTATATAACGGCTGCGGGATCGGATCCTTCTTGGTGTTTTATTACTTTTAGATTGAGTTTTTCGCCGTGTTTTGTTATCTGCTCCATTGCTCCGGCTCTGAATGTATCTCCGTTTGCTAATACTGTTTTATAGTCTGTGTCACGTAGCCATTTAGCCATTTTAGCTATGGTTGTTGTTTTACCTACACCGTTTGTACCTACGAATATTATTACGATGGGTTTTTCTTTTTCTTCGATATAGGTTTTGAATTGGAACGGGCTTTCAAATATACTTAGGATTGAGTTTCTAAGGCTTTCGTTAACTATTTCCCCTACGTCTTCTCTCCATTTTATTTCTCTGCCTACAAGGTCTTCTTTCACGTCTTCACCGATTTTTTCGGCTACATCGAAGGCTACATCGTTTTCTATTAGATCAAATTTAAAGTCGGATATGGCGTCTTCTATGTCTTTTTCATCAAGTATTACCTTTCTTTCTTTTATGAATTTCTTTGCCTTCGTCGTTAGTGACGTTTTTTTACCTTTTTCGGTTTTTTCTTTTATCTCTTCTTGGTCTAGTTTTTCTGGGATTTCTTCTGGCCTGTTTTCTTCTTTTTTGATCCCAGTTTTCTCTTCGACCTTGTTTTTAAGAGAGTTAACTCCATCCTTTAGTTTTTTAAACATAATGTTCCTCAAAATGGGTGTGTTAGCCGGTGGTTTTCACGGCTATTTAGGTTATTAAAAAAAGTTTTTTTGCCAACCTTCCCGGTTGGTTTCTGGTTCAGTTTTCTGGTTCAATTTCTGTTATCTGGATTTTACGGCGTTTAACTCTGTGTTTACTTCCCATTATTGAGTAGATTTTTTCTCTAGCTATGTCTTCGTTTTCTGCATCCACTGTTTTCTGGAACTTCTGGTTTTTGTTTGACCCCATATCAAAATATCCGTTTACTTTAAACTTCATTTATATCACCTTTTTTTATTGTTAGAATAATGCTTCTTCTATTCTTCCCAGTTCTGGACCGGTTGTTTTGTTACCGGTTAGAAATCCATTGTTGTTTGCAACTACGCCTGAACCAACCATTGGCATTCCATATCCGAAAGTACCGACTTCGGCGTTTAGTTTGAATTTTTCTGATATTTCTTTGAGTTCTTTTTCACTGACCATTGGGTGTAGTAGTATTCCGTTGTTGGTTACAACTCCTGCGGCTCCTACATTTTTTATTCCTGATATAGATGTTTTTATTACTTCGATTCCTAGAACGTTTTTTATTATTTCTAGATATTTGTTGTCTAGTTCTGGATGCACCAGTGCGTGACTGTCATTAGCCAATACGAGGTTTCCAGATGTGTTCATCCCTTCGGATAGTATTCCTACGTCAAGCCCGGTTTTATCTTTGAGTTTGTCGATTTCTTTTTTTCCAGCTATATCTGATACTAATATTCCGTTTTCGTTGATTTCAGATAGACAGCCTACTAAAACGCTGTCTCCAATGGTTATATCGATTGTTTCTACATCTAGTGTTTTTTCTATAGCTTTTTTGACTTTTTCTTTCACTCCAGTTGGAACTAACGCGTATTCGTTCGATGCACTACAGTAAACACCAACCATCTGACTCCCAAATACTTCCAGTCTCTCGAAAAGCATGTTAATTTAAGTTATATTTTATTTTATTTATTGTTCGGCGAGCTCTGCCTCGACGATGCCGTCTTCGAATCTTCTGGCGAGTATTCTAATGTTTGATGGTGGGTTTCGGATTCCTCTTTTCCAGATTTCTTCGTTAAGTGAACTATCGATGTATATCTGGTCGATATCTGTGTCAAGGTGTTTTGATAGTTTTTCCCTTATCTCGTTCATTGCTTTAGAGGCTCTTTTTTCTTTTGAAAATCTCTTTATTTTTTTAAGTGGTATTTTAACAACTTTTTCTTCCAACTTTCAACACCTCTCACTCGTCTGTGTCATCTCTTCTCCAGCTACGTCTTTTTGGGTGGTTTGTTACATCTCTGTTTGTTTTCATCATCACCCATGCTGGAACTCTACTGTTCTGTCTTGTTTTTTTCGCGAGTCTCTTTTTCTTAGCTTTATTTTTTCTACCCATACTGAATCACCTTATTTTCTTCGGATATTAATGTCTTTATTTTTATCCTGCTGTGCTTTTTTAAGAATCTCTTTGAGTTGGTTGTCATCGATTTTACCCTGAATCCTACCACTTTGAGCGATCATTATCAATTGCTGTTGTATAGAGTCAGTGAACTCAGGTTTAACCATACTAAGGTTTTTAAGGCGCTGTCTTGCTTCAGGAGTCATTATCTGACGCAAAATCTGTTTTTTACGGTTCTCAATCTCCTGTTCTTGTTCTTCAGAAACGCCATCTTGACCACCTCTTTCCTGCATTTCCTGCAACTTCTTTTCACGTAGTTTTTTGAGTTCTTCTTCATCCATCGGTTTACACCCCCAGTATTAATATCACTAGTGTATCTATAATCAATACTTCTTAAGAACTTCCTTTTCCTCTTCCAAACTACTCTTTATCTCTCGAGCAGTTTTATCAAGGAAGCTTCTACCCTCATTAGTGACTTGCCTACCATCAGTGGATTTCTGGACAAAACCAGCATCCTCAAGCTGTTGTAGTGAATTTCTAATAATAGATCCAGAGCCCTTCCTGAAATGTTCAGGAGAACTACCTCTATTGGATCTACCGCCGTAATACTTTCTTAGTTTTCCGACACCAATAGGGCCTTTTAGATACACTTTCCTTAAGAGAGCTGCTGACCTTATGTACCACCAGTTGTCCTGGGACGGAGGCCTCTCCTTAGATACACCTGTTTTAACAAAGTCAGCCCACTCTGGAGGCTCAACCTCTTCAACATCTTCCAACTTCTCTGCAACCTCTTCTATTAATTCATTCGGTGGAACATCATATACTGTAGCCATATATATACCTCATGTGATTCATAATTGTGATTAGAATCGAATTCAAATCTAAAAAAACGCTAACTTATCTAACCTATTATTAACAACTAATTTCAGGTTTCAAGCTTATAATATTTATGCGGGACGTGACTCCTCAACAAAACAAAAAACCTATATCCAAACCAACTGAGCTAATTCGACTCGATTCGATTCAATTCAATTTCATTTAATTTAATCTAATTAGGTTTGAAGTGATTTTATTTTGGTGTTTGTTGTTTTAGTTTTTTTGTTTTGTTTGTTTTGTTTGTTATTTTGTTTTTTTAAGTATTTTTTTTGGGTTTTTATTGATGATTTTTTCGATTTGTTTTTCTGGTAATCCAGCTCCTAAACCTACTTTTTTTGCTTTTTTTGGTGTTAGTAGGTCTTTGAGTTGATGGCTATCGGAGTTTATTATTAGTGGGGCGTTGTGTTGTGTTGCTTTTTTTGCTACGTGGCCGTTTGTATAGCAGTGACCGCATCTGCTTGTTATTTCGAGATATACGTTTTTTTCTCTTGCTTTAATTGCCATTTCATCTGTGATGTATCCAGGGTGGGCTAAGATATCTATCTGTTCCGATTCGATGGCAGCTATGTTTGTTCCTTTAGGTACGGGTTCAACTGGACTTTCTCCATGCATAACTATTATTTCAGCTCCGTGGTTTCTGGCTTTTTTTGCGAGTTTATTGATTTTTTGGGGTGGTGTGAATGTTAGTTCAGCTCCAACTATAAATTCTGGTGTATCGATTTCTTTTTTTAGTTTTTTTAGTTTCTCTATGACGTTTAGGTTGGAGAAATCGATGTGGTCGGTTATAGCTATTGCGTCGAAACCGTTAACTCGATATCGTTCGGCTATTTCCGCTGGAAGTAGTTCGCCATCGCTGTATATTGAGTGGATATGGAAATCTGAGATCATATTAAAACATATATAATACAGATATCAATAAAACCTAATCGTATTTTTATCTAGTTTTATTTATGTAATCTCGATTTTAGTTTGTGTTTCATTGTTGTGCTGTTTTTTTATCCATTTGTTTTTTGTTGTTCTGTGTCTTAGTTTGTTAAGGAGTTTGGAATGGATATTGATGAGGGTCTTGTTTTTGAGTTGTCTGGGGAGCATCCGGAGTTGCCTTTTGGTGAAGTGGTTAGTGTTCTTGAGGCGCTTGATGTTGATTTTAGGGTTTGTAGGCGTTTTGGTAGGGTTTTAGTTGTTGAGGTTGACGGGGTGGATGTTGACTATCTTGGTGGTAGGCTTTCAATGTCTCATAGGGTTTGTGATTTTGTTTCTTTTGCTAGGGATTTAAGTGGTTTGTTGGAGGTTTCAAGTGGTTTGGTTCCGGAGGGTTCTTTTTGTGTTAGAGCGGTTGGAGTTGGTGGTGGTATAGATGTTGAGAGGCGTGTTGGTGGTGTTATTGATGGTGTTGTGGATCTTGAGGACCCTGATGTTGTGTACAGGGTTTTTATTGTGGATGGGGGTTATGTTCTTGGTGAGGAGCTTTTTGATGTTGATCGGGGTGGGTTTGATGGTTGGAAGCCGACTGTTCGTCCGTATTTTAGTCCTATTGCGATTAATCCCCGTATAGCTCGGTTGATGGTTAATTTGAGTAGGGTTGGTCGGGGTGAGGTTTTGTTGGATCCTTTTGTAGGTACTGGTAGTTTTTTGATCGAGGGTGGTTTGGTGGATGCATCTCCGGTTGGTGTTGATGTTGATAGGGATATGTTGTTGGGTTGTAGAAGTAATTTAGAGTTTGTTGGTTTGGATTTGGATTTGGTTCAAGCGGATGCATTAAACCTACCTTTTGGTGATGGTGTTGTTGATGGTGTTGTTGCAGATCCTCCTTATGGACGTTCTTCGCGGGTTGATGCGGTGTCGCTTGAATCTCTTATAGGTAGTTCTGTTGATGAGATGTTTAGGGTTTTGAAGAAAGGAGGTTATTTGGTTTTGATACTGCCTGAAGGGATTGATTATATAGGGCGTGCAGATGAAATTGAGAGTTATAGTCTTAGAGTTCATAGATCGCTTACAAGAGTTATAAGGATATTTAGGAGGAGTTAATTATGAATGAAGAAGATGTGGTTGTAATAACTGTTGAAGGTTCAGATCATCCGGGTATTGTAGCTGGGATTACACAGGCATTGGCTGATGTAGATGCAAACATACTAGATATATCTCAAACGGTTGTACGTGAAGTATTTACCATGTTGCTTTTTGCAGACCTTAAGAATTCAGATATAGAGTTTAACGAACTTAAAGAGAGATTGAATCAGGTTGGAGATGAACAAGGAGTTCGTATAACTGTTCAGTCAGAAGAGATTTTTACACAGATGCATAGGGTGTGATCTAGTTTGATCAGTTCTGAAGAGATATTTGAAACAATAGATATGGTTGCTATCGAAAACCTGGATATCAGAACCGTTACATTAGGAATCAATATCGCTGGTTGTAGTTCAAGCAACCCTAAAAAACTTGCAGAAAACGTTGAAGAAAAGATAATTGAAAAGGGGGAGAGGTTATCTGAGGCTGCTGACCGGATAGAAAGCCGTTATGGAATACCAATTGTTAATAGACGTATTTCAGTTTCACCTGTTGGGGAGATGATAGCTCCAGCATTAAAGAACGACGATGAGGTTGGAGTTGAAGTTGCTTTAGCAATGGATAATGCTGCGAAAGAGATAGGAGTCGACTTTATAGGTGGTTATTCAGCTTTAGTAGACAGAGGTATGACGAAAGCATCAAACTGTCTATTAAATACTATACCAAAAGCACTGTCTCAAACTGAGAGAGTATGTTCATCTGTAGAGGTTGCAAGCACTAGATCAGGCATAAATATGGATGCGGTGAAGAAATCTGGGGAGATAGTAAAAGAAACTGCAGAGAAAACAAGTGAAGATGGAGGTCTTGGCTGCGCAAAACTCGGTTTTTTTGCAAACGCACCTCCAGACAACCCATTTATGCCTGGAGCTATGCATGGACCTGGAAATGAAGAGTCCTCCATAAGTGTTGCAATTTCAGGTCCAGGGGTAGTACGTTCTGTTGTTGAAACAACAGACGGGGATTTCAGTGAACTCTCTGAGGCAATCAAAAAAACCTCATTCAAAATGACTAGAGCCGGTGAATTGGTGGGGCGTAAAGTAGCCGAACAACTAGATGTAAAATTCAATATAGTCGACCTATCCCTAGCACCCACACCAGCAGAAGGAGACTCAGTAGCAATGATCTTAGAGAAAATGGGAATAGAAGGATGTGGTGCTCCTGGAAGCACAGCAGCACTTGCATTATTAACAGACGCTGTCAAAAAAGGAGGAATGATGGCAACACCAAATGTAGGTGGATTAAGCGGGAGCTTCATCCCAGTAACTGAAGACTCAAGGATGGCCCGAGCTGTAGAACAAGGATCGATGAACATAGAAAAACTGGAGGCAATGTCAAGTGTATGCAGCGTAGGCCTCGATATGGTTCCAATACCCGGAGACACTTCACCAGAAACCATCAGCGCAATAATAGCAGACGAATGCGCTATCGGAATGATGAACAACAAAACAACCGGAATAAGATTGATACCGGTACCAGGAAAGAAATCAGGTGATACAGTATCTTTTGGAGGTTTGTTAGGGGAATCAACAATAATGTCCGTATCAAAATACAAATCAACCAAATTCTCACAACGTGGAGGACGTATACCAGCACCGATACACAGCCTCAAAAACTAAAATAAAAAATTATTTCTTAGATTAGAATGCCATTAGACGTAATATTCCTTGGAACCGCTGGAGCAACACCTACAGTTGAAAGAAACCCACCAGCAGTAATGATTAAAAGAGAAGACGAGATGATGTTGTTCGATTGTGGAGAAGGAACCCAGAGACAGATGATGAAAGCGCGGACAGGAATGTTCCTAGACAGAATATATATAACACATTTCCATGCTGACCATTTCCTCGGAATACCAGGGATGATACAGACATTAGCATTCCAAGGAAGAGAAAAACCACTTGAGATCGTAGGGCCTGAAGGAACCGAGAACCTAATAAAAGCAATGGCCGCTTTAGGAGCGAACACACCCAGTTTCAACATAAATCTAAAGGAAGTGGTTCCAGGCCAAACAATTGACTACGGTGACTATAAAATCAATGTAATCAAGGCAGACCATGGAAGGAAGATACAGTCATTAGCATACGTACTGCAAGAAAAAGAAAGGCCTGGAAGATTCAATAGAGAGAAAGCAATCGATTTAGGTGTTCAACCCGGACCCGATTTCGGGAAACTTCAGAAAGGCCAGACAGTCAATGTAGAAGACAGAACTATAAAACCAGAGATGGTTTTAGGACCTCCTAGAAGGGGACGTAAAATAGTGTACACTGGAGACACCAGACCAAATGAAAAAATCAGGTCTGCAAGCAAAAAAGCAGACCTGTTGATACATGACGGTACATTCACTTCGAAAGATAAAACTAGAGCAATAGAAACAAAACACACAACGGCGATAGAAGCTGCATCGATCGCTAAAAAAGCAGATGTAGAGATGTTAGCACTAACCCACTTGAGCTCTAGATACTCTAAAAACTACCTACCTCTTCTGAAGGAAGCTAAAAGGATATTTCAAAACACAATCGTGCCCAGAGACCTAACAGAACTAAGGATACCGTTTCCAGAGAAAAACAGAGACATCGAGGTTAAAGGGCTTTAAAACGATATGTGCTCTAAAAAACCGGTATTAATCAGTTTTGTATGTTTAAAGATAACCGATTATACTGAAATGACAGCTGTATAACCCCTCTAGTAAGAAACAGATATTTGTTGAACAAACTCTAATCGATTTTACAGTGAAACTGTTTGTATAGTTTTTTGATTTAACGTAGGTAATTGGTGATGTGATAGTTATGAATAATTATTATGTGACGCTTGAGGCTGCTTGGTCTGTGAAAGATGTAGAGTCAGTAGAAGATGCGATGAGTGTGGCGATTAGTGAAGCTGGAAATAAATTGAATAAATCAGGTTTGGGTTATGTTGAAATAGATATAGGCTCCACATTATGTCCAGCCTGTGGACAACCATTCGAAAGCGTGTATATAGCGGCAGACACCGCTTTAGTTGGACTTATTTTCGGAATGAAGGTTTTCAACGCGGAAAACCAAGAACACGCCATTAGGATAGCTAAAAGCAGTATTGGAAATGTCCTTACCGAGACACCATTAGAAGAAATCGAAGTCGAAGAGATTGAAGAAGAGGAGGCCGAGAAGGAAGGTAAGGAGGCTTGAACTTACTTGATTCTATCTGTAGGTCATACAGCGATAGACCATATATTCAGGGTTCCCCACTTCCCAGAACCCGATTCCTCAATATACATAGAGGACTACAAACGGCTATATGGAGGTGGAGCTGCAAACGTAGCTGCAAACATAGCAAGCCTTGGAATGGAGTCCTCACTACTAAGCCTTGTAGGAAAAGATTTCAAAGAATATGGATATAAAAAACACCTACAGGACTTAGGGGTGGACACCGAACACATGAAGGTGTTTGACGAAAAAACAAGCAATGCATTCGTATACACCGATAAAAACGATAGGCAAATAACTTTTTTTTATTGGGGGGCTTCGGACAAATTCCCAAAACAAAAAATACCAGAAAACATAGAAAAATACGATATAGTACATCTAGCACCATCCGACCCAACTTACAACAAAAAAATCGCAGAAAAAGCCAGATGCCTCTCTTTCGACCCAGGACAAGACCTACCAGTATACGATTCAAAAGACCTGAAAACAATACTACAAAACACAGACATACTTTTCAGCAACATACACGAAATCGATAGAATACAAAACAAAACCGGATACACATTCAATGAAATAAAAAACTACGTAAAAACCGTAGTAGTTACAAACGAAGACAAAGGCAGCAAGATATACAACAAAGATACAATAGAGATACCTCCAGTAACCGTGGACACCGTAGATCCTACCGGAGCCGGCGACGCATACCGCGCAGGCTTCCTAACAGCAATCCAAAAAGGATACGACCTTGAAACAACAGGAAAAATAGCGTCAACAGTAGCATCCTTCACAGTCGAAAAAACCGGATGCCAAACAAACCTACCAACCTGGCAACAGACAATCAAAAGATACAAAAAAACATTCAAAGAAACACCCAACAAAAAATGAAAGCCATATCCCTGTTCTCAGGCGGAAAAGACTCCGTCATAGCCCTATACAAAACACAGAAACAACACCAGATACAATGCCTAGTGTCGGTACACCCAGAAAACACCGAATCCTACATGTATCACTACCAAAACCCAGAGATAACCAAACTACAAGCAAAAGCCCTTCAAAAACCATTAAAATGGATTGAAACCCCAGCAATAAAAGAACAAGAAGTAAACGACCTAAAACAAGGCCTAAAACAACTAAAAAAAGAAATCAAATACAAAGCAGTAATAAACGGAGCCATAAAAAGCAATTACCAGAAAACCCGAATAGAAAAAGTATGCAACGAACTAGAACTACAACCAATAACACCACTATGGCACATCAAACCAACCGAACTACTAAACTACATAACCAAAAACGAATTCAAAGTAATAATAACAAAAGTCTCAGCCGGAGGCTTAACAAAAAAACATCTAGGCAGAGAAATAAACCCACAACTAATCCAAGAACTCAAACAAATACAAAAAAAATACAGAATAAACCTCGTAGGCGAAGGAGGAGAATACGAAACCCTAGTACTCGACGCACCCAACTACAAACAAAAAATAAAACTAATCGAAACAACCAAAAAATACAACAAAAAACAACAAAAAGGCCATCTAGAAATAAAAAAAGCAAAACTCACACAAAAATAACCAAAACAAAAACACAAAACCCAGAGAAAAAAACAAATATTTAAATCAAGTCGATGACACAACCTATACAACCACATCAACCACCTGTTCCTAACAACCAATACCAACATCAACATTAAGGTATCAATCTTTTTTTCATAAACAAATAAATAGCAATAACGAGATAGTCTAGAAATAGAAAAGGTAAGAAAAATCTCTCCAAACCTCACATAGATTGACTAAATAAATGGCTAACGACATAAAATAGGGTTTAACTTTTGTGAGAGATTGAGAGATTAAATAGTAAATTTCTCTTCCTTTAGGGAGAGAAGGATCTCAAGTATGCCTAAACATAATTATGGTGGTTTTTAATGGAAGGTAGTCTATTAGATGGAGTAAACAAACCTGAAACCCAGGAAGTTGAAGACATGACAGTTTTAGAGAAAAAACATTCGGTAGTAATCGAGGCACCCAACAAAATTGGAAAAGAAAAAAAATTTAAAGTAGTTGTTAAAGTAGGAGAACACATGGAACATCCAAATGAACCAGGACATTTCTTCGAATGGATAGAACTATACGCAGACGATACTTTTCTATCAAGAATACACCTGACACCTGAAAAAACCCACCACAAACTCATAACTGAGATAAAACTAAATGAACCAACCAAACTAGTAGGTAGGGCCAGATGCAACATACACGGAGTTTGGGAAGGGGAGAAACAGATAAAAATCGAATAAATTTAACCAAGATACATCAGGGCTAACACAAAAACAGGTAATAGAGATTTATTTTTCTAAAAGCGGTAAGTATAGGTGTTAGAGTTGTTTTTATTTAGCTGGGTTTTTTAAATAAGATGACAGTTCCAAGGTGTGTTAGGTGTAAGGGCTCTAAAAACCTGTGTGGAGAAAATTGTCGGTACCTATCCAACATAGGTTTAATTCAGGATCGTGAGATAGGTAATGAGGTTCATGGTATGAGTCCTCCAGCTGTTTTTGTCGGTAGGCACAACTATCCGAAGGTTAATTTAGGGCCAATGGTTCCAATTGAGGATAAGGAGGTATATCCTGACACGGAGTTGATGTACGGAGAGAGTCTTGAAGACCTTATTGCTATGAGGTCGAGTCTCGTTAGGTCGGGTTTTTCTTCAAATGTGTCTGTAGGTAGTTGGAGCAGTAGGTTGATTGATTTAACTCAAGAAATCGCTATGTCCACTTCTCCAGTAGACACCGAGGTCGAGTTTCGTAAGCCACCTAGATTCGAGGTTAAACTTGATGCATACACCCAGCCATCAGGACCTTATGGTGAGATAAGGAAGGCGATGATAACTGAAAATCCATCTATACCACGTGATGTAGATTACATTGTGGGTGATAGAGATGCTAAAACTACGACAGCATTGGAAGAACTTTACAAAAGAGGTATTTCTGTAAGCCAGTCGATTCGGTTGTTGTCATCCGGTTTATTAGGTCAGGAAAAAGAAAGAAAACTGGTTCCAACAAGATGGAGCATTACAGCAACAGACTCAAACCTATCTGAACTACTCTTAGACCGAATCAAATACTATCAACAGATAAATCAGGTATACGCGGGCTATTCAGAATACCTTGGAAATCGATGCGCAATCATATTTATACCAGCAAACTGGCAGTTTGAGCTCGTAGAGTGTTATATGAAGGGAAGTTTATGGTCAGGTGGCCAAGCCACATACATCTCTGAGATGGAAGACTATAATGGACGTACCAAATATGCGGATAAAACAGCTGGAGCATACTACGCAACCAAGTTAGCTGTTGCTGAAAAACTTGAACAGATGAATAGACAGGCTAAAATAATCGCGGTACGTGAGATTGGAGACGAATATTTCATACCATTAGGTGTTTGGGTAGTCAGAGAGACGATGCGGGACGCCACAAAAAACCTACAAAAATTTGATACACTACAACAAGCCTTGAACTGGACAAAAAATAAATTCATGTTTTCTGGTAGATGGATGGATAAAAGCCAGTTATTAGAGAAACATAGAAAACAGAGAAGGCTGACAGATTACATCGAGTGAACTGCTTCGGGATCGAGCCCCAAGGCACTCTCCCTCGCAATCTTTAGAAACAAAATCTCCATCAAACAAGAATTTTTTTTGGGTTTCAACCATTACAGGAAAATGCGTGGTGAAAACCTCGTTCTTCAGAGCGGAAGGGATGTCAATTAAAAAGAGTTAGACCTAAAGAAAGGTCCAACCCACAGAGTGATGTATTTTTTTATTCTTTTTTTTCTATATATCCGTACTGTTCTCCGATTTCAAGCCAAGCCCAACCCCATATAACGCATTCAAAAGCCCTTACATAATCTTTTTCCTCTATAAAATGGTTAGAATCTTGTAGGTATGCGTTTATATTAGTTATAAATCGCTTACCTTCGTCTTTAGCTGCTTTCGATGAATTTAGGCGTTTTTTAAGCCGTGATTGCCATTTATCTGTTTCTTCTATTAACTGTTGTTCAGTCATTTTATTGACCTGGCTATAACGGGGGCTACAGTCACCTTTGAAACGCTTTTTTCAATTGTGTCTGTACAGATGATATCGGTGCAGCCGGCTGAATATAGTTTTTGTAGTGCATTTCCAGCGAGAACAGGGTGTGTAGCGCTTACGTATATATCTTGAGCTCCTTGATCTTTCAGCATACCGATTGCCTGCGACATAGTTCCTCCTGTAGCTATTATGTCATCAACAATCAATACGTTACGTCCATCTATATCCATTTTTTTAGGTTTTATCTCAACCTCTTCACCTGATTTCCTGGTTTTAAGAAGATAGTCGTGTTCCCAACCACGTATTTCAGCAACGCTACGAGCCCTACCTATAGCTCCTTCATCGGGTGCTACAACTACTGGGTTATCTAGGGCTAGTTCTCCAGCCATGTGGTCAAAAGCCATTAGGTTGGTGAATTCACAATCAAAGTAATCCCCAACCATCTCGTTGTGTATATCAACTGTAATCACACGATTGGATTCCTGGCTTATCGGTTTGGCTATTGCTCTAGCACTAACCGGTTCACCCTCTTCAAAACGACGGTCCTGTCTTGAATAACCCATGTATGGAATAACTGTAGTCGTGTTTGATGAACCAACTGCATCTAATAATAAAAGTAGATTGACAAACTCAATATCGGAAGTAATGCTCTGAACCACAACAACCTCTTCATCAAGACCATCCAATAACTTCAAATACTGTTCTCCATCAGGAAACGTCTTATAACTAACTTTAATTAAATCGATATCCAGTTCATCTGCTATACGTGACCCAAGATGTTGACTAGCTCTACCACAAACAACTTTCATACTAATCGGGCTTGACCAAACAATAGGTAGGACAGCCCTCTCACCTCCTCAATTAAATAAAACAAATAATAATTTATAATGTTCGGATATATAGAAACAGCCATTCTATCTCCACTTTAAATACTGTTGAATATACTGTATATATTTTAAAAGGGGTTTAGGTAGATTTGTTGGAAGACTTTATTTTTGAAACAAATTTCAAGGCCGATGTTAATTCTGTTGATTTTGACAAAACAGGTACTTTAACATAAGATTTTTTTTTAGAGATAAATCCCTGTTTATCTAAAAAACCTATTGGTTATTTATATCGATTTTGAATGTTCTTAAAAAGTATGTATAGGTATGTTCCATTCTGCTTTGTTATCACAAAAGATAATATCATTTATTAAACGTTAATAAATAGGCTTTTAAACAATTACGCCTAATATGCAGTGTTATGTGTGGAATTGCAGGGATTTATTCCAATAATCAAATAGATGTGGGTAATGTTTTAATTAAAATGCTCAACGCCCTTCAACACAGAGGACCTGATTCAGCAGGTATCGCTGTCTATGGAGGTCGAAAAAAAGAAGAAGACACACACTATATACTGGTGGAATCAAATGAAAACTCCATAGGTAAAGTGGAATCAATTCTAGGTAAATCACTATCAAAAGAATTTATGAAGTCAAGCAACACCCCAATATATTCAGGGACACTAAAAACTGATTTTAGATCGCTTAAAAACAAAATAAACAAAATAAAAACAATTGATAATTCTAATGTAATCAGCGCAGGCTCTCTATATATCCTAAAAGATGTAGGGCCTGTGAAAAACCTTAAAAAAACAGTAGATAACCTAGATACTTGGGGGACACATGGAATCGGTCATGTGAGGTTTTCCACTGAAAGTGTCGTAGATAGATACCATGCCCATCCGTTCCAAAGCTACATAACAAAAGACATATCTGTAGTTCATAACGGCCAGATAACAAACTATGAAAACATAAAAACAACACTTGAAAACAAAGGACATGAATTCAATACAACCAACGACACAGAATGCATAGTCCATTATGTTTCAGACAAACTCAATGAAGGCTATAGTTTAAACGAAGCCTTAGAAATGTCTATAGAAGACATGGACGGCCCATACTCATACATAATATCCACAGAAAACGAGTTAGGCATAGCAAAAGACCCATTAGGTCTACGGCCAGGAGTGATTGGAGAAAAAAATGAAGTAACAGCGTTCGCATCAGAAGAACAAGCTATACACATAGCTTTAGGTGACGCTGAAATAGAATACCTAAAACCTGGAGAACACAGAACAATAGGATGTGGCTCAAAATGACCAATAAAACCCTCAACAGCATGAAACTCAGTGTTAGAGAAATAAACAACCAAATAAAAAACACAGACAACGATATAACCCTAAAAAACCCAAATTCAAAACATTTTATAGCTGCAGGACTAACAAAAAACAAAAAAATAACAATAGATGGAAGCGCTGGCTATTTCCTCGGAACAATGCTTGAAAAAGCAGAGATAAAAGTAAATGGAAACGCAGGAAACCAAACCGGAGACAACATGCATTCAGGCAAAATAACAATCAAAGGCAGTGTTGGAGACGGAGCTGGACAAGGAATGTACGGCGGCAAACTAATAATAAATGGAAACGCCGGATCCAGAACAGGCAGCATAATGAAAAACGGAGAGATATTAATAAAAGGAAACAGCGACTTCATGACAGGACTCTACATGATGGGTGGAAAGATAACCGTACTAGGAGACCTCGGAGATAAAACAGGAGAATCAATGATCGGTGGCGAAATATACTGTCAAGGAGAAATAGAAAGCCTCGGCAAAAACGCAGTTCAAACCAAACCAAACCAAAAAGACATAGACTACCTCAAAAAAACACTTAAAAACCAATACACAGAGAAAGACCATTCATTCAAAAAAATAATCCCAGGAGACAGATAAATGAAAAATAAACCAGAGATAATGATAAACCCCCAACTATGCATAAACTGCAAACAATGCATAAAAAAATGTCCAGAAAAAGCCCTAACACAAGGAAAAAACAAACCAAAAACCCATCCAGAAAAATGCATAAAATGTAAAGAATGCATAGAAACATGCAGTCAAAACGCAATCAAAATAAAAACAAACCAAACAACCAACCACAACATAACACAAATACGTAAAAAAACAAAGACAGACCACTGCCTCATCAGAGGTGGAAAAGCAAAAACACGACACCCAACATTCAACGACATAACAATACTCCCCGCCCAAATATCCAGACCCCCAATAGACAAATACAGAGAAGAATGCAACACCAAAGTAACAATAGGAAACCGATACGCAGAACAACCACTAAAACTAGACATACCAATAATCTTACCAGCCATGAGCTACGGCGCAATCAGCATCGAAACAAAAATAGCCTTCGCAATAGCAGCAAACAACACAGGAACCGCAACAAACACCGGTGAAGGCGGAATGCACCCCAAAGAAAGAAAAACAGCAAACAAACTAATAAGCCAATACGCCTCCGGAAGATTCGGAGTTTCATCCAACTACCTAAAAAACTCCGAAGCAATAGAAATAAAAATCGGACAAGGAGCCAAAGCCGGAATGGGCGGACACCTATCAAGCGACAAAATAACACCAGAAATAGCAAAAATAAGAGGAATACCAGAAAACTCAGATGCATTAAGTCCCTCAAGACACATAGACATCGTCGGACCCGAAGACCTAAAAATGAAAATAGAACAACTAAGAGAAATAGTAGACCACCAAAAACCAATCATAGTAAAATTCAGTGCCGGAAGAGTCAAAGAAGACGTAGCAATAGCCGCAAAAGCCGGAGCAGACGCAATAGCAATAGACGGAATGCAAGCAGGAACAGGAGCAGGCCCCGAAATAGTAATAGAACACGCCGGAATACCAACACTACCAGCAATAGCAGAAGCAGCAACCGCACTAAAACAAAACGGATACAAACAAAAAGTCTCACTAATAGCAGGTGGCGGCATAACAAACGGAGCAGACATAACAAAAGCACTAGCACTCGGAGCCGACGCATGCTACATAGGAACCGCCGCAATGATAGCAATAGGCTGCAACCAATGCAACAACTGCCACACAGGAAAATGCCCAAAAGGAATAACAACCCAAAACCCAAAAACCAGAAAAAAACTAAACCCAAAAACAGCAGGTGAAAAACTCACAAACTACCTAAACACAATAACAGACGAAGTAATAGCACTAACTCAACAAGCAGGAAACACAGACATAAACAAACTAGAAAAAAATACACTAAGAGCACTAACAACCGAAGCCGCACAAATCACCGGCCTAAAAACCCCAGGCCCATAAAAAACACCAAAAAACACAAAAAACCCCAACAAAAAATATACCAAACAACAAAACAAACCATACAAAAACCAACAGATAATTGACTAAAAATAGATAAGGATACACCAAAGATAACTGAAACTCTGTATCAAAAACCACAAATTTAATCTAAATCGACTACAAAACATCAAAGCCAACATACATACAGTGAAAAAATGCTCTTAAAAATAATAGCAATATTTGTTACAGTTCCCCTACTCGACCTACTAGTACTACTACAAGTAGCAAGTTATATCGGGACCTTAGAAACAATAGCAATAGTAATACTAACTGGTATACTTGGTGGAAGCCTAGCTAAAATGCAGGGATTGAAAACCCTACAGAAATTCAGAGAAAAAACAATGCTAGGAGAAACACCATCCAACCCAATAATGGATGGATTAATGATACTATTAGGGGCGGGATTACTCCTAACACCAGGGTTCTTAACAGACATTGCTGGGTTCCTACTGCTCATACCAATAACAAGACCGATACTGAAGAAAGCAATATCAAAGTACGTGAACAAAAAAACCAAACAAGGGTACATACACATAGAAAAATATCCCTAACCAAATCCCCCCATATAAACAAAACAAATCAAAAAAACCGAATAAGTTAAGAACGAAAGAAATATAGAATTATATATGTTTGAAATATTTTTAATACCTTTTATCCTGATACTAGGCTTTTCCATCCCAATAATTTCATTAATTCTAGCAATATGGGTTGCTTACGACTCAATAACAAAACAACCAAAAATGGAGACTTTAGAAAAAATAATATGGATTCTATTATCCTTTACCATACCAATCATAGTACCGATCCTATACTACCTACTAGTCGTTAAAGAAAAAAAGACAATAATAAAAGAAAAAGAGCCAAACGAATCAGAGGTAATCGAAACAATAGAAAAACTATACAAACTTAAAGAAGAAGGCGCCATTACAGAAGAAGAATACATAGAAAAGAAGAAAAAACTACTAAAAACAATAGAAACAAAAAAAGAGCCAAACGAATCTAATCAATAAAAACAAAAGAAAAAGAACAGAATACTTAGATACAAACTCCAAAATCCTTTCCGGGCCTATAGTTTAATTAAATCTGATTTATTTGGATTTAATTTGAATTTATAGGGTTTTGGTTATTTGGTTTTTTGTTTAGTTTCTTATTTTTTTGACAACCTCTATGTTTTCTTTGTCTCCTCGTGTTTCGTCAACGGGTGTTTCTAGTATAAAGGGGATTTCTCGTAATTTTGGGTGGTTGATTATTCTTTCCATTCCACTAACCCCTATCTCACCTAATCCAATGTGTTCATGATGGTCTTTAGTTGAATTCAATGGGTTTTTTGAGTCGTTAAGGTGTATTAGTTTAATTTTATCAATTCCAACTGTTTCTTCAATGTTTTCTATGGTTTTTTCAAGTCCTTCTTTAGTTGCAAGGTCATATCCTGCGGTATATGCATGGCAGGTGTCCAAAGTTACACCTATGTCTGCGTCAACCCGTTCAATTAACTCCTCTATCTGTTCAAACGTATATCCGACCTTTGTACCACTACCAGATGTATTCTCAATCAATAATTCTGTGTTATCTAGACCCTGTATTTCGTTTATTGAGCTAACTACATTGTTTAATCCCTGTTTTTCTCCAATACCTGTGTGGGCTCCAGGATGTATATTTACATAATCTATTCCAACTTCATTAGATAGCTCGATTTCTTTTTGAGTAGATTCAATAGACCTCTCCCTTAAACCTTCCTTTGGAGTTGCTAGATTAACTAGATAAGAACCATGTATCACCAAAGGCTCGATATCCATCTTATTCGATTTCTCAACAAAAATCTCAGAGTCATCATTACCCGGTAGATTGAACTTCCAACTCCTAGGTGAGTGGGAAAAAATCTGAAAGCAATTGCAATCCAACTCTTTAGCCCTATCAAACGAACGGTATATACCACCAGATATAGATACGTGAACACCAACCCTAAGCATACAGTAACTTTAAACCTCAGAACACATTAAAACCATTTCCAAACTTCAAAACCACCTCTCAACCCCATCACTTAAATATAAGATGCTTCACAAAGTTAGAATATAACAAATACCAGTAATTATATAGCTAGATACCTAGTTCAAAGGGAATCTATTTACTGGTAGGCATGAAAAATCATAGATAGAAAATTTAAGGAGATAGATATGTTAGAAAAGATTCTTTCAATACTTGGTGTCAAAAGTTTCGCCAGCCAATCCGAAGTTAAGTCCGTTCAATCAAAAAGTGATGTAGACGAAAGCAATTATCTAGAAAGTATTCCAAAAACCGTTTTAGCAATTGATAAAGATTTCAACGTCGATTACATAAACCCATCAGGCGCTAAAAAACTAGGGATGGAACCTGAAGAATGCATAGGAAAAAAATGTTACAACCTACTTGAGACAGAACATTGTAACTCAGAAAACTGTGCCCCAAAACGAGCAATGGAATCAGGTGAAGATGTAACAGATGAAAACGTATGGCATCCATCACCAACAAAACAGATTCCAATAAAATACACAGGCGCTCCAGTAAGAAACGATGACGGAGAGATAGTCGGTGCAGTAGAATACGCAGAAAACATAACAGATCGAAAACTAAAAGAAAAAGAAATAAACGCCCTATTCCAAAAAGCACCCGTACCAATGTTCATGGTCGATCCAGACCACAAAATAACACGCTGGAACAACAAGATGGCCGAATACATCGACTGCAGCAAAGAAGAAGCAGTAGGGAAAAAATTCCCGGAGATAAGTGGAGGCCATGAATCCGTTGCAGACAAAGCAATCGAAAAACGCCAAGAAGTAACTGAGGCAAGAGACAACGTAGAAGTTCGAGGAGACCTATACCACGTGATAAGTACAGCAGTACCTATAAAAGACAACGATGGAAACCTAACAGGAGCTGTACAAGTAATCAATGACATAACAGAAACAAAAGAAAAACTAAAAGAACTTAAAGCAATTCAAGAATACTGGAATACGATAAACGATGAATACGAAAGGGTTTTTGAGAAATTTGAGCAGCTCGACATGTCTGTTAGACTAGAAACCCCAGAACCAGAAAAAGACCTAGATATACTTATAGAAGCATTTGAAGCTGACAAATCACTTCACGAGGACATCAATAAAGGTCTAGATGCAATACAGGACGCATTATCTGAAGCAAAAGAAAGCGCAATGAAATTTACAGAAGACAGTGAAAGTATGAGTGCTTCAACAGAGGAACTAGCCAGCTCTATAGACCAAATAAGTGCTTCAGGACAACAAATAGGTAGTGGAATAGACGATCAGGTTGAGAAATCCGAGGTAATGAAAAACAACATATCAAACCTCTCATCATCAATACAAGAAATCACATCAGCCGCCCAACAAATCAACTCCGAAACTGACAACGCAACAAAAATAAGCAAAGAAGGAGTAGAAGCAGCAGAAGGAGCAATAGATAAAATATATCACTTAGACGAAGTAACAGATAAAAACGTTGAAAACATCAGAGAGCTTGAGGAGAAGATGGCTGAGGTCAGCGAGATAACAGACGTAATCTCAAACATAGCCGAACAAACCAACCTACTAGCATTAAACGCAAATATAGAAGCGGCAAGAGCAGGAGAGAAAGGACAAGGATTCGCAGTAGTCGCAAACGAAGTAAAATCACTAGCAGAAGACTCACAAGAATCAGCACAAGAAATAGAAGAAATAATCAGAGAAGTACAAGAATTCACCAACGAAAACGCCAAACTAATAGAAGAAACAAACAAAGAAGTCGAAGAAAGCATAAAAGCAGTTCAAAAAGGAGCAAACAGCCTAGAAGAAATCCAAGAAATGGTAGAAGAAATAAGCCAAGGAATAGACGAAATAGCTGAAGCCACAGAATCACAAGCACACAACACAAGCGAAGTAAGCGAAGTAGCAGAAGAAGCATCAGCACTCAGCCAAGAAATAAGCGCAGCAATACAACAAATCAACAGCAGCGTAGAAGAACAAAACGAAGCAGTACAAGAAATAGCCGAAATAGCACAAGACACACTAGAAAGAGCAGACAGCAATCGAGAAACCCTTGAAGAATTCAAACTAGAATAAAAAAGTGATAAACGATGACCGAAATCGATACACAAGTAATAGAGTTCGAACTAAACAACAAAAGATACTGCGTAGACCTCAACTACGTCGCAGAAATCGTAGACAAAGGCGACCTCACACAGATACCGAACACACCCACCCACATAGAAGGAGTAATGGACCTAAGAGGCGAAACAACCACAATAATAAACCCAAAAATCGTCTTCGACCTAGAAAACGAAAAAAACGGCAAACGAATAATCGTATTCGAAGGTGCCGACCAAGACAGCGACGACAACATAGGATGGATCGTAGACGAAGTACACCAAGTAAGACAGATAACCGAAAAAGAAGTCGACGACCCAATAAAAACAGAAAACGTAAAAGGAGTAATAAAAGAAGACGGAGACTTCGTAATCTGGGTAGAACCACCAGAAACCCAAAACGGAACAAACACAAACTAAAAAAACAAAAATTTTGATCCCCAAAAAACGGGGATCAAAAACAATATCCCCCCCCACCCCCTATATTTTCTTAAAAAAATTAAACTATATCAGATTGGATAAAATTAAATCTAGCCCCAATCTTGGTTACTTTCACCTTTTAAGTCTTCGATTAAATTCAAAGCTGCTTCTGTACCTTCTCCAACTGCTAGTGAAACCTGTCTCTCTCCACCTGTACAGTCACCCGCTGCGTACATATTTGGTAGACCGGTTGAAAGATCATCTTTAGTTTGGATAAACCCATCCTCGATATCTATACCAAGTTTTAATGCGAAATCGAGCGTTCCACTGGTACCGATAGCAATGAATAAGCCATCTAACTCCATTTCTTCATCTCCTACGATAGCTCCTTCAAGCAATTGGTCTCCAAAAACAGTTGTAACTGGATCTGTAATAACTTCAATTCCATTTTCATCCAACCGATCAATCAATCGTTGGTCTGCGTCAACCTCCTTTCCATCGGTTAATAGAGATACATAGTCAGTGTATTCATTCAGTTTAAGGGCTTCTTTAACTCCATAATCCTTTGAACCAAGAACTGCACATTTTTTATCCCTAAACAAAGGTCCATCACAAACTACACAATAACTAACACCCTTACCTTCAAAACTACCTAAATTCTCAACATCTGGTTTTTTCTGTTGAACTCCCGTAGCCAGAACCAAACCATCTCCCTTAAACTCTCCATCTACAGTTTCAACCGTATAGCCATCATCTATAGAGATGGATAAGGCTTCTAAATCAAATATCTCAGTACCAAACTTCTTAGTTTGTTTCCTACCTCTCCCCAATATCTCCGATCCAGAGATTGGGTCAACAAAACCAAAATAATTTTCAATAACCTCTGCTTTATCCAATGTATTATCGCCCTTATCAAAAACAGCTGTGGTTAAATCAGCCCTCGAAGTGTAAATAGAAGCAGTTAAACCCGCCGGACCTCCTCCAATCACTAATACGTCAAACTTCCTTTTTTCATTCATAAATAAACACCAAAACAATTACAACAAAAAACTAAACTAACTTAAATAATCTATGTTCAAACAAATAAATTTACTTTATTTTAGTCGCTAAACTGCCACCATCTTTCTTTCCAAAACAAATAAAAAATCAATTGGAGTTATTTCCTTGATATCTCTAGGAAATTTTTCAAAACTCTTAAGCCTTTTTTTCCAGATTTTTCAGGATGGAATTGGAGACCAACTACATTTCTTTTTGAGATTGCAGCAGGAAAGCTAAAGCTATATTTTGATTCAGCCAATATGTCTTCACTATATTTCAAGTCGGCGTGATAAGAATGTGCAAAATAAAAATACGAACCATTCTCAACACCATTTAATATTTTATGTTCTTTACATGGGAACACCTTGCTCCAACCCATATGAGGCACTTTTAAATCTCCTTCAAAACGAACAACATCTCCTCCAATAACATCTAAACCATTAACACAGTTTTGGCCTTCAAAACTACGTGTCAACAACATTTGCATACCAAGGCATATGCCTAAAACTGGAACATCATCCTCAATTAGTTGGTATAAAACAGAGTTTAATTCTCTCAATCTTTGGATACCATCTTCAAAAGCACCTACACCTGGAATGACAACAGCTTTAGAACCAACTAAACCACCCACATCACCAACCACCTCAACTTCACCACCAACCTTCTCAAACCCCTTAACAACACTACGTAGGTTTCCTAAACCATAATCAACAATAGAGATATCAGCCATCAACAATATATCATCCTAAACAAATAACAAACTTCTGAAAAACAGAAAAAAAATGTAAAACATAAAAACAAAAGTATTATCCAATGTGAACTTAGTATGGTTAAAAGGAAATATAAACAAGGCAATTCATAAAAACTATACAGTAAAAAATAATCCATCTTAAAACGGTTTTTGTGCCAAGAAGGATCTACTTGGCGATAAAATATGAATGATATAATTAAAGACGAACTCAGCAGGCCTACGGTATTCAAAAAAGAAAAACCACTTTATTTTGACTACGTACCTGAAAACCTGCCTGAAAGGGAAGAAGAACTTAGGTATCTAGTTAGGCTCTTTAGAGACGTTATAGAAGAAAGAGTGGGGTCATCTCAAAGCGCCTTAATCACAGGTAAAGTAGGGACTGGAAAAACAGTAATGGCTAAAAAATTTGGCGAAATGCTAGAAAAACGCCGCGGATTCAATTATGTACACGTAAACTGCAGAAAACACAACACCGGTTCCCTTGCATTAATTAAGGTACTTAGAAACTATGACAAACGGTTCCCGGAACGTGGATACAGTGTCGAAGAGATGTTAAGAGCACTATTCAACATGCTAGAAATCAGAGATAAATACCTAGTCATAGCTATGGATGAAATAGACTTCCTCATAAAAAAAAGCGGTCCCGATATACTATACAACCTATCACGCATGTCCGATGACTCATTAGGCGACTACGAAAACCGAATATCAGTGATATACATAGCAAGAGATCCAAACTTCAGAGAAGAACTAGACCAAAGCACCCAAAGCACATTAAGAGGAAACATAATAAACCTAAACGAATACAACCAAAAAGAACTCACAACAATCTTAAATCAAAGGATAAAACTCGCATTCAACCCAAACACAGTAACAACTGAAACAATAGAACTAATATCGGACATAGCAAGCGAATGGGGAAATGCCAGATTCGCGATAGAACTACTATGGAAAGCAGGTAAAAAAGCAGACTCAGAAGGAGACGAAACAGTCGTACCAGAACACGTAAGATGGGCCAAAGCAGAAATACACCCCTACATGAGAAAAGAACTATTCAACGATATGAACAAAAACCACCTAATGGTATTACTCTCAATAGCACAACTACTACAAAACAGCAACAAAGCATACGTAACCACAGGTGAAGTAGAAGAAAACTACAAAATAATATGTGAAGGACACAACATCAAACCCCGAAGATACACCCAGTTCTGGCACTACATACAAGAACTAAACAACATGGGAGTAATCGACACATCACTAAGCGGAAAAGGAAAAAGAGGTCGAACAACCCAGATATCACTACCCGACATACCCGCAAACATGCTAAAACAAGAAATAGAAAAACACATAAACACAATCCTAAAACATGAATAAAAACCTAAAAAAACGCGTTAATAACAACTGAAGTTAAAAAAACTATTTTTAATACTAAAACCTGGTTTTAATTGATTTCCATTCTATTGAAAACTAAGACTGCGAGCAATATCGGTAGTATAATCAGTGTTATAATCACGATTAGTGAGTACAGGAATCCCTGTGTACCTGGGTCTGCAGGAATCCCCCCAGCAGCAAATATTGCGGCCTCACCATTTGAGATATACCCTAATATCTCATTTGCATGGTGTGCTAAAGACACATGCTCTATTATCTCAGCTGTCTCCTCAGGCATGTATATAGTCAAGAAATCTATTATTACCCATCCAACTAAAAAGATGAACGAACCTAGAGCAGCGGTAGTTGTGTTTTTTGATATCGTTGAAAATAAGGTTGCTATCGATGAGTATACAAATGAGTATATCATTGTAGCGGCTACGTAACTGAAAAACACATCCCAACCTGACCTACCAATATCTATAATATCAATCCAAATAGCCATTAAAATAACGCTTCCAACCAATAAGGGAATGAAAAGAACGATAAAGGATATATATTTCCCAATTATTATTTTCCATCTTTTAACGGGCCTTGAAACTAATAACTGTAGTGTTTTTTGGGTTTTTTCACCTGCTATAAATCTAGATGCATATAAAACTGATATTATGATTATAGAGAACATCAATAGATCGAAAAAAGACAGTGAACTACCCGCTACCATCTCTCAGCTATGCTTCGAGGTGGAAGGGGTTTCCTGTTTCGATGACGCAACTTGCAGATACATCACAGAACTGAATCTGGTGTTTGTTGTCTGTAGAGGTTGCAGTCTCCGCAGGCGTAACTTCGGTAAGTCCCTTACCTAAAATATTCTGTGCTGCGTTGTANGTAACTCCTATTCATAGTCATACTCCATAAGGCAACTTCCTCAACAACTTTTTTTATTGGTTCAGGTGATCCATCCCCAACCTAACTCCACATTCGTTCCATGAGGAAAAGAACTTCACACCCCAAATAAGTTTTAAATCCCCTCCTAACCAGATGTCTTGCTTAAGAGATATAGAGGGGATTGCTTGATTATTTTTTACCTTGTTGCTCTATAGCTTTTTCAGCCATCTCGGCCTGTTTACCCATCATCTCTATTGCTTCAGGAAGGGAATCGACTCCTTTCTCAATAATCTCCATCAATCGCTCACTAATATCGATATCGATATCTACATCTTGGTTTATACTGACTTTTATTTTCCCAGTTTTAGATTCTTCATTCATAAATTACACCTAATTATTTTAATTAAGTATATGGTTACATTGTAGAAATAGATTATCGATATCTTATTAACCTTTTAAGTTATCTTTATCTATCAAAAAATGGTTTTAAAAAATGTATATTACGGAAACTGAAGATGAATAAAAAAAGGGAGGTGGTGGGTTAGGGATGTTTCCTAACCGTTTTTATTCAACAATTACTGTGAGTGGTGTTGTTTGGTATTCGACAATATTGTTATCAACTATCTGGAACACTATCTCGGTCTCTCCTTCTTCTTCACCATTTACGTGTACATGGTCTCCATGGTTATCTATTGATACGATACCTGCATCCTCAGCATCCTGTCCATATGCAGCACGAAGTTCATAGTCATCGGACAAATCAATTTCGTCACCATCTACATCTTCTATAAATGCACCAAGTGAGTAGCTATCACCTAACTCTATCTCTAGTGGATCACCATGCCAGTGGTCTATATGATGGTCAAGTATGACCTCTTCGTCTGCCCCTCTATCCAGTATGTCAAATGTCTCTACCTCTATGTTCCATACAGTTTCATGTTCAGTTTCATCCATGCATCCTGTTACGGATACAGCCATTAGCAGTACCATTGCTATGGCAAGTAGATGCGTCTTCTTCATAATTCAAATACACCTGATTATTTTAAATTTAATTTGTAATAAATAAGTTTTTCGCATTTGTATTCAAAAAATAACACAAAAACAAAAAATAACATAACATACGGCTAAAAAACCACAAAACTAAAAAAAGAAACAGGATATCCAATCCAAAAACAATATAAAATAAACAATAATCAAAAAATTAAAAAAAGTTATATAGTAGTTAAAAATAATTCAAAAATCCTCAATCAAAAATAAAACAACTGAAAAATTTTTTTAATATTTCGAATTATAAACCGTTTGTATGTTTATTGATGCATTAAAGTATCCGTTAAGGAGTGAAAATACCCTTATAACCCTAACAATAGGTTCTCTACTACTATTAGCCTCAATATTTATACTACCAGTGTTTATTTTAGTAGGATTTCTGACCAGAACTGTAAAAAATACATCCTGTGGAAATAAAGTAACCCGTTTTAGAGACTATAAAAGTCTATTTGTAAGAGGATTAAAGTTTTCAGGCGTGATTATAACGTATCTTCTGTTTTTTGTGTTTCTTATGTTTTTAATGGCCTTATCAGCAGAGGTGCACCGTATTGCAGGTTTAATGATATTCTGGATATTAATAGTTCCTGCATACTTTGGTTTAATGTATTTATCACCCTCCATACTCTATCATTTCAGCAAAAAAGGGATGATAAAGGATGCGTTTCAAATTAAAAAAATATTAAGAACAGCTTACAGCCTTAAATACCTAAAGATTGCAGTATTAGTCTTGATAGTAATACCTTTACTATTCGGTGTCTTACAGGCTTCATTAGCTGTAACGATAATAGGATGGATATTGGTTCCTGCAATAATCATATATGAATTAATAGTTTATGGGAGACTAGTAGGTCAAATGTAACATTCTCCTAAATGTATGAAGGTGCGGGTTTTCTTCAGTGGTATTAGAAGGTTCTGGACTCATTGAGTTTTCGCCTCCAATTCATTTCCAGTTTGGGATATGTCATCTGTAGCCCCCGCCCCGTCATATCTTGACAGGACGTATCTGGGTCATGGAGTTGGCGCTGTGTTGGGATATAACCTTCACAGCGATTTTGACTGATGAAATAAACTCGACGTCAAGTTGATCATCACACGTAGAACATCTGATTCTTTAAAAGCTATTGTTATACGGTCTTTCAACCTGAATGGGTTTTGAAAGATAAAAAAAGATTTTTTGTGTTTATTTGATTTATGCGTATAAATAGGTTGGAGTTTTCTATTTACAATTTATTAAAAAATAAGAAGTTTTTATGTGTTTAGTGCGGGGGGCGAGATTCGAACTCGCGAACCCCTGCGGGACAGGATCTTAAGTCCTGACCAAAGAAGGATTGAAATCGAAAAAAACCGTTTTATTTTCTCTGAATCCGATATACAAGAGTTTTTAAATAGGCTAAAGGCTTCAGGAAGAAGTGACCTAAGAATACAAGAGTTAAAGAATGGTCTAAAACGATTTGGGGAAACTGTCAACTGGGATTGTAAACTAACTGACATAACCGAATACATCGATAATAGAAGAAAAGAAGTATCTAATGTAACTTTAACTAAAGACATACAGATGATTAAACAGTTTCTAAAAGACCAGAACATAGAATGGGGCAAGAAAATAAAGAGACCAACCATAGAGAGGAAGAAACCGAAAATCGTGAATAAAGAAGACATAATCCAACTAATCAATAAACTAAAAGAGGTAGATGTTGAACAAAAATACTTCTATAGAGCAAAAACAGCAATAATACTATCAGCTGTCTCAGGAATGAGACCATGGGAAATCTACAGGTTAAACTGGGAAGACATAGACCTGGAGAACCGAATAATCAACCTACCTGCCAAGAAAACAAAAACAAGAGAAGAAAGAACAGTCATATTCAACAAAGAAGCACAAACCCACCTAAAAAACCATAAAAAGAACTTCCCAAACCAAGCATTCAACAAAAAAACAATCTACACCCTAACCAACAAAATAAACCCAAAACCAGAAACCAAACTCAAACACTGCAGAAAATACTTCAGCCAACAATGGGACAGACAAGGACTCCCAACATCAATAAAAGAAATGCTAATGGGACACTTCGGAACCATAGACCTAACCAACTACAACAACCAAACCCCAGAAAACCTCAAAAAAATATACGACAAAGCAAACCTCAAAATAACAGAACAATAGAAAACAAAAAACACCACCAGAAAAACCAAAGAAATTGATAACCCACACCAAAAGAACAACCAAGAAAAACAAAAGGAACAAAGAGAAAGAAAGAGAAGGAAGAAAAACTAGTATATATACAATAATAACTATAGGGTAATACTAGAACAGTATCCCTAATAGACACCCTTGATTTTTTCTAGATAATATCTACAACTATCCTAGATAATATCTATAAATAACAAATTTAATTTTATACTATTTTTTTAAATTTTTTAGTCTATATTTATTTTTATAAGTCTTTTTTTTACTATCAAAGCTTTTTAAATTCTTTTTTTAATTTATTATAACTAACTTTAAAAACGAAAGCTTTATATATCTGTAAAACTAATGTTACTATGTGATAAAGAAAACAAAATAATATATATGTGATATTATGCCAACTATTAGAATCTCTGAAAGAACGAAAAAAGCTATCGGTGAATTAGGAAGCACCTTCGAAACCCCCGATGATGTCATCAAAAGACTAATAGAAGAATCAGGACACTCCAATTTATTAGGAGAAGAAAAATCGGATGATAAATTCGAAAATATACCGGTAGATAATGAGAAATTCATCGAGTTAATAAAACAAATAGAATTTCTAGATAATGAAGTAGAGTTTAAAGTTGATGAAACCATGGTTAGCTTCTACCACCCAGAAATTAAAAGAGGAAATGGTTTAGCTTGGATAGGGTATCCAAAAGCTAATAAAGTAACAGTTCGCCTAAAAAAAATCCAATTCCCAGAAGAGGTTGACTATGAAAATAGAATAGAAGAAGATGGATGGAGCAACGCCTACAAAAGAATTAAAATCAGATTGAATAACCAAGACATAGAGTATCTACTAAATTTAATCAAATATGCTCTTAAAAATAAGTGAGTTGATTCATAAATGAGTACAGAATTTTTTGAATTAGTATTAAATAAAAAAAATAGAAGAAGGAATAGGTATGAGGAAGAAATAAAGAAAGAGTTAATAATATTTTACCCTCACATAGAAGGAACAAAGGAGCCAAAAGGTGAACCAAAGCCAACTTGGAATAATGTCTATAAACACTTAGAAAATAAATACCCAGATATATCCGAAAGTCAAATTAAGGGTTATAAATACAAATTAAACCTACCAAAGGATCCAAAGAAAATAAATGAGAAGCTCAAGGAACACGACAAAGTAAAAAAGGTTATAAAAATCAGAGGGGTCTATTATAAAGGTAATAAATGTAACATGGATGAGAATGTTTTTCTTCCTTTGGTTGTTTTAGAGGAACCTGTTTCTGATTCTTTAGAGGATGTTGATTATTCTTGTTCTTTTGAAATTAGGTTGCAACTGTTGGAAAACATAAGGGAACCTGATTTGTTACATGCTATCTATAAACGAGTGGACGATGAACAAGAGGAAGATGAAATCAAAGGTTTAAGGGGTGAAAGAGTTGTTTCTTCATCCTTGATAGATGCGGAAGAAGATGGGATTATAGATGAATTTTTATTTACAGGATCTATCCATGATGGCGAGAATCTTGATTTTTCATTTAATTTCAATAAAAACTCTTCAGAGGGTTACATAGAAGTGAAAAACTGGAATGTTGAAGGGTGGGGAAGTAATTTAGCCCAGAGACATGTTGAGAATCAAATTAATAGTAGGTTTCGTGATGACATGGATTATAAGATAGTTATTACATTTGGGGTTCCGGAAAAAGATATAGAGGATTGGCTTGATGAAGACATACACCACATAAACTGTGGTGAATTTATTGATAGTGAGAAAACACTCCAGAAGAACCTAAGAAAATATTCAGAAACCATCAAAGATAAACTCTCACAAATAATCTAGAAAATTAACCATTAAATACAACCAAAGGCTAAAAAACACATCATAAACCAAATTTACAGCATTAATAATGTGAACTTTTCTAAAACCCAAATAAACAGATCCAAGATATACAGAAAGTTCACCAGCTCACCAACATCTTAAAAAAATAAATGGAGGTGATAATATGTCTTTAAGTGATGCTAGCTTTATAGAACAAGAGATGGGAACGATAGAAGGCGTTAAATTCTATGCCAATCAATATCTGATACAAACCCCAATAAACCCCATATGCCAAGAATGTAAAGAGGAAATAGAAGCAAAAACCGTATACTTAGTAATAGGGGAAAAGAGCCCCAAAAAATCATATCACCTTGAATGCTTCCCCGGACCAACAGAAGAAATATTGGAACACCTAAGCCCCGCATTCATATTAGCAGAACTATAAACAACAAACCAAACTACACCTAAAACCACCCACCCCCCTTCTTCTCCCCCTTCTTCTCCCCCTCTTCTCTCCCCTCTCTAAACATCTCTGAAACCCAGGAAAACCTAAAAGAAAAAAGCGGAACTTCAAACAACCCAACAAAAAACAAAAATTTGATGGGTAAATCTAGATAAAAAAAACCTAATTCACAATAATTTCGAAAAAATTAATAAAAACAAAAAGTAAATCAAATTAAGGAGGGAAGAGTATGAGTTTTGCCGGAATACCTTTTGAAGAAGAAGCAATAGAAGCCATAGTATTACTCATTGAATCCGGTGTAGTAGAAGACCCAGAAGTACTAATCGAATTCCTCGAGTCAAAAGGAGTAGAACTGCCTGAAGCCGCTAAAGACGCATTAACTGATGCACCAGCCAACAACGGAAACGGTTAAAAAATACTTAAAACAATCCTAACAAAAACCTAAAAAAACAACTTTATAAAAGCCAATATCTACTAAAACAGAGCCAGAAGCTCCCCCACAAAAAAACCCCACAACCAAAAACCAGAAGGGGGAGCCAACACCAAAAATGTTCACTTAGTACCTATCCTATCCCTTAATAAATATAATTCAATACCCAGATTTTTAGGTATCTTTTTAGCAATCGTTAATCTTTTCAGATCTACTGGCTTTAGTTTCTATCAATATCTTAAAATCTAGTTTCAGCTCATCTCCTTCAGGTTTTTTAAATAAACTATATGTCTTTACAGCTAAAAAACAAACCAAAGATCCCAACAAAATCTAAAATAAAATAGAAAGAAAAAAACAAAACCACAAAAAACCCTAAAAAACTCTAAAGTTAAACTTTCACCCCTCTTCTTCTCCCCTCTAAACACCTCTAAAACCCATAAAACATTCATAAAAAGTCAAAAAACCAACTGAGAAAAAACTAACCAGAGACTCAAAATTAAAAAATATTTTTGGTTAAGGGGTTTATTCTCCCCCTCAACCATTTTCATTCTACTATCTTGTGTCAGCGTTAGATTGGGAAACGGTCGTCCTACTTACAGTAGTTTTTCTGCTAGTCCTGCTGCCACCGGTATCCTGGTTTTGTTTCCTTTGTAGGCTGTGAACATCAGGTATAGCCATAAAGCTAGGGCTAATAGCCATACAACTATGCCTACCAACCATAACACTAAAGTTATGATTCCTAGTCCAACCAACCCTAACACCGTTGATATTACACTAAATAAGATCGCTAGAACGAAGAGTCCACCGAAAATCACTGTGGATTGTGCTGCGTGATACCTGACAAACTGACTGTCCTTCTCCATAAACAACAAGATCACACCTGTAACAAACCCCAATAGGTAGGCAAGGGCTCCAGCAATGTTTTCATCCAAACCAATACTAGTCTCACCCATAACTCAATCAACACCTACAACCATGTTTATACGTCCCCATATTTAATGTCTATTTCACTGTATCCTTCGTACTCATCGCTTGGTGTGATGGTTATTCCTAGTTCAATGGGTTCATCAACTGCATAAATGAAATACTCACCGTTTTCTGAAACAGTTGTTTGAATGTCCCAGCCATAGTCTGGTAGTTCACCTTCGTACCAATCGGATATTGTTTCAGCATCTTCTTCTGCCAAGTAATCTAGGTCAGCTGCTAAGTATTCCTCATCATTCACCGTCCATTCACCCGTCCAATGATAGGTTAAAACAGCACCAGGATATCTGGGCACATCCTCTAGATCTTCACCATCCACATCCTGAGTAGGGGGTTGATCATTATCATTGTCATTGTTGACGTCATTGTCATTGTTGACGTCATTTTCTTCAAGTGGACCTGTTATTACTGTTGCTAGTGTCTGGCCGTTCTGGACAGTGGAGTGTATACCCATGAATTCATTGTCTCTTTCGAGTCCTACTCCTATGTCATAGCCGGGGACAGTTACTTCCCATTCTGCCATTACTTCCCAACCAGCATCTTCAGCTGCTTCTTGAAGTTCCTCTGTAACTGCTTCCGCATCTTCAGTATCAACAAGATACTGTGTTACTGTATATTCACCAACCTCTCCTTCAAACTCTTTATCGTATTCGCCGGGAACCTCTATATCACCAGGACCCTCACCGTTAACACAGCCAGCAACAGCCAAAGTAGCTATCAACAAAACGATAGTTGCCAAAAGTATTTTTCTATTCATATCCTTCCTCCATCCCAAGTAAAAACAGCCTGAAAGCCATCTCTACCTGGATTTATCAACCTTACACTAGAAAATTTAATACTTTAAAATATAAACCCTATGAAAAAACAAGCGACACCCCACCTAATTACCGCAATAAACACAGAGGAAACAACAAGAAACCTAGATAACAGCAAACTAAACGATGCAAATCCAGAAGAACCCTTGGAAGAAAGGGGAAAAAGTATAAGTAATGAATTCAAATCACCAAATCCAAAGTAATCTCAGAACAAAGATATCCATCCAACAGAAATCAAAACTTAAGACACCCTAACTCCCCCAACACCAAACAAACACCACAACCAAAACCATAAACCTAAACTCACTCCCCCTCCTTCTCCCCTCTCTAAACATCTCTAAAACCCAGAAAAAACTCCAAATCAGATTCTAAATATGATAAAATTAAATTGTTTGTAGGATTGGTTATTTGTATTAACAGATAAATAATTTTAAAGTACTTAATGAAATTTAATGATATATAGAATTTTAAATTGTTTATTTGGTGGGTAATCTTTGAGTTCTGAAGCCGAGATACATTTTGAATTACAAAGGCATATACAAAATGCGATAGACCAGCATAATCAATTCAATGGAATGAAGTTTGAGAATTCAGTACCTGAATTGAACGTTAATGGTGGTTATGCAGATATTGTTGTATTTACTGAAAGAAAAGAGCCCTTCTTAGTTATTGAAGCTAAAAGACCAGATTCCGGGGATGGAAACCGTAATTTAGATCCTTATTCTCCTAAAGTAATTGAGCAAGCAGCAAATTATGCTTTTAAGATAGGAGCTGAATATTTTGCTACATACAATGGTAGACAGTTAGTTTTATTTCAAACGTTTGAGAGAGGAAAAAACCTGTTAGATAGAAGAAGCAAAGCTTACGAAGTTAAAAACATCAGAAAATTTGCATCTGAATTTTTAAAACAACTTGCTGCATTAAGTCAAGAAGAAGAAAAATGGGAGCCAAAAAGAGAAAAAATTATAAAAAGACTTAAAACTTTCCATAAGAGGTTGTTAAATGAACTTAAATCTTCATTAAAATTCAAATTAGATAAAAATCAAGGTTTTCAGAACAGATTTGTAGACTGGGTAGAAGAACAAGGCTGGGATATCCCAGAAAATGAAGCTAAAGAAAGGTATACACAGCAATCTGCATACTTATTAATGAACAAACTTCTTTTCTATAAAATTCTTGAAGACACGAGCCACGATATGCCTGATTTGAAGCTAGAAGAACTAGTGAAACCAGACATAAGACGGAAAGCTTTTGATAAAATTATAAAGAAAGTTGATTTTGAAGCTGTTTACGAACACGAACCAATTTTTGACGAACTACATTTAACAGAAAGAGCAAAAATAGAAGTTAAAGAATTCCTTGAAGAATTAGAAACCTATGATTTAGATAAATTTAAGCATGATACCATAGGACACATATACGAGGAAATAATCCCCCCAAGTGAAAGACACGCATTAGGTCAGTACTATACTCCTCCCACTATAACTGAATTAATCACTAAACTAACGATAAAGAACCCAACGGATGAGATTTTAGACCCAGCATGTGGAAGTGGAACCTTTATAATCAATGCTTACAATCGCCTTAAAAATCTGAAAAAAGAAAACTATTATCCTGTAACCCATCAAGGAATTTTAAACCAATTATATGGAATAGACATAAATAGGTTTCCAGCTCACCTTACTGCATTAAATTTAGCTTTACAAAACCTTTCAACAGAAACAAGAGAAGTAAATGTAGAAGTAGAAGACTTTTTCAATGTTCAAAAAAGTGACGGACAGGTAAGAATAGTCCATGAAAGAGCTAGTATACGGGGATCCGAGGAAACCCATCAACCAAAAATACCTAACAAAGTCGATGCAGTAATAGGAAACCCACCATATATCAGACAAGAAAAGATTCCAGACAAAGAAAGGGTAAGAGAACACTTGAAAGACTTAGGTTATGAAAAATTTAATGAAAGATCTGACATATATAGCTATTTCTTCACACATTCCTTTCAATTCCTCAAAAATGGGGGGAGAATGGGCTTCATAACTTCAGACAAATGGCTAACTGTAGGATACGGGGAAGACCTACAAGATTTCTTCTTAGACAACTTCAAAATAAAAGCAATAATAAGTTTTAGCAAAAAAGTCTTTGAAGATCCATTAGTACCCACCTGCATAACAATACTAGAAAAATCAAAAGACAAAACAAATTCTAATATTGTAAAATTCCTACGAATAAAAGAACCAATGGAAATCAACGAAATTATCGATAAAATTGAGACAACATATGAATCCAATATACTCCACGAAAAACAAAAATACAGACTTTTAACAAAAAAACAAAAAGAATTAAGAGGCACAGAGAAATGGAATAGATTTCTATTCGCACCCCCTATATACTGGAAATTACTGAACCATGAAAAAATAACTACACTAGAAGAAATAGCTGAAGTAAGAAGGGGCATAACTTCTGGTGCAAATAAGTTTTTCTATTTAACTGAAGAGGAAGCAGAGGAATGGGGGATAGATTCTAGATTTCTCACTCCATTGGCTAAATCTATCAAGCAAGTAGATTCAGTTTTATTTACAAAAGATGATACTGACAGGCTAGTGATAGACCTAAATGATTTTGTTGAAGAAAAGTTTAAAGATATAGATTCTTCAAGAATTCAGGGAATAGAGTTAGATGAGGAAAAACTGCCCCCGAAAGCTGATTTAAAAGAGATTAGCTCTGAAGAAGAGTATATTCTTCATAAACTAGATGAAGAAGGTTATGAAAACATTTTTGGATATATCGTTTTTTCAATGTGGGAAAAGGATTGGGGTCGTTACAACCCTCCACACAAAAGACCAACCTGCCTCCAATACAGAAAACAAAATAAATGCTGGTTCAATCTAGGAGAACTTAGAAAACCGGATATAATGTTCCCAGCAGGTTGTAGAAAAAGATTATTTGCATGTTTAAATGAAGGATTAGTAGTAGATAAAAGAGCATATGAAATTAATTCTAGCTTTAGGGAAGTCCTAGCTGGTATTTTAAATTCTTCTTTAATTAGATTTTTTAGAGAACTTCATGGAAGATGGAATGCAGGCTTGAACGAGATGGCCGTTTACGAAACAGAAGATCTTCCAATTCTTGACCCTAGAAAAATTAAGAAGGAGGAAGCAAAAAATATAAGGAACGAGATATTAATTCTCTCTAAAAAAGATAGAATAAAGAGTAAGGAGCTTGATTCAGTTGTTTTAAAACCTTTTGATTTAAATGATATAAATAAAAAGATATATAACTATTCTAAAACCTTATCTAAAGCTAGGAGAGAAGGAACTGATGTCGGGGAACTTGTTTCAGATTTAGAAGATGGAATAGAGTTGGAAGGTGCTGAAATAATAGGGGAAGATAAAAGCCAAAAAGAACTTGGTGATTTTTGATTTTCCAAGTTAAATAATCGTTGTATTTCTCGGCTTTCCCTCGTTTATTGTAAAAAATCTTTATAAAGTTTTAAAAATTAATTGATTTCGGTGTATTTTGATGTCTTCTTCTGATGGTGAGCTTGAAAAATCTGAAAAAGAAATTTTAAAGTTATTAACAGCATGGAAAGAATTACAAGATGATCTTATAGAGCTACGTCAAGAAGCAATTAAAACTAAACCTAAAATATGGAGCTTAAGAAAATCTAGAAAGCAGTTAAATAGGCTACAAAATAAACATTCTAAATTGTCAAAAGATATAGAACTAGTTCTAAAGTCCGGCCATACAATATCCGAATTTGAAAAATCAAATAGGTTCAATGGAAACCTAAGTACAAAAGAAGTAATAGGTAAGTCTGTAGGGAAATTCAGACCCGTATTGGAAAAAAATAGAAATCAAATATCAGAAAGAGACGTAACTGTAGAACGAATAATCTCAAATAGACGGAGAGATATAATAAATCAAACTGCACTTGTTATCTCCCTAATAGCTATAATATTGTCCACTACTGCAATCATAATCTAAGAAAATATTTACGATATTAGATAATTACTTTTCTTCTCAAAAAACCAGAAACAATCCAAGAAATTCCACACTAACTAAAAAATACAATAAAGAGGGTGAGTTTACAGTAAACCAACAAAAACCCAGAGACCCCAGCAATTGTATAGAAAACAAGGGAGAAGAAAACCATAGTATAAGGAAAGAGGGGATAGTATTCCTTTTCTATAGATTACTAGAGGATGGATCCCTGTTTTTAATGTTAAGCCATTCTTAATAGACTTTTATAGTTTAGCATTGGAGGGGCCAGTGCATCCCCTTTTCTGTGTTTGTTGTTGTTTGTTTTGTTTAGGAGTGGAGGGGGTGGTTATAATATCTGGCCGTTATATACATGGGGTAAGCATTGCCTATGTGGTTTAATGAGGTTTTTCTCTGTTTCATTCGGCCAGAAGGGTGTACCTTTTTTAGGAGATCTTCATTAGACCAGACCAATAAAAACCCTTAAAACTTCTTCGTAAAAATAGTATTAAGACTTATTACTAAGAGCTTTCTATTCAAGATAAGAGAATTACAATCAGTCCTGGATTTAATATAACCGTTTATTTCTAGATGTTTTAGCTCCATCAGAGGTGACAGTGTAAGAAAGACAGGAATATGGAAAACGCCATACAACTAAGACATGTGTAAGGCAAATGCCTAAGAAGAAAACAACCATTAGAATAGATGAAGAAATACACCAATGGGCAAAAGAATACGGCTTCAACCTCTCCAAATTCCTAGAAAACCAACTCGTTATAGCTAGAAACAGATTAGAACCCTCAATCCAAAATAAACCCC
>NZ_MRZU01000001.1 GCF_002153915.1 Methanonatronarchaeum thermophilum | reverse complement strand
ATAACGAAAAACCATTAAAAAACACATAAACCAACAAAAAAACAACACAAAACTAAAAAAAGAAAAAACTATCAACAATAAAAAACAAAACCTATAAAATAAAAGCTCCGATGGTGTAGCCAGGCCAATCATCCTGGCCTCTCGAGCCAGGGACCGGGGTTCAAATCCCCGTCGGAGCACTCAAAATACATTTCAATTCTCTAAACACTAACATAACATACCTTTACAATCTAAAAAACATTTATATCTAAAAACAATCGTAAATCAATTAAGCTTATATTCTTTAAATAAAAACTATCGTTTAATTTGAATCAAATTTTTTACAAAAAAACCCGCGTATTATCTTGATAAATTACTATTTATCTATTTTACCTTAAATTATGTTTTGAGATTTCTTTGTGGCTTTAAACTATTATTAGTTTTCTCAAACAGTTCAACAAATCTTTCTAAAATTAGTCTAACAAATAGAGTTTGATTCATTAAACAAAAAATAAATAATAAAATATACGAAAGTTAATCCCATCACTCCAAGGAAATTATTATTTCTCCACCATCTGTGTAAATCTCTACGTTATAATCACCAATGTCTTTAATATTCTCTATTGTTTGCTTTTCATCAGGTGTGATGGTTACATCTTCCCCTGCCGTGATCTCACCACCAAAACCAGTCCTTTCAACAGAATTAAAGTCAGCATCTATTATTGTCAACTTCTCAAATGTATCACCCTCATGCAGAATTTCACCATCTGCATCCAACAAGTCAAAATTTTCACTTGTCACTTCTGACTCAGCTTCTGACCACTCTGTTAAGATGCCTTCTTCGGTTTCTTCAATTTTATCGAGTGTGTAATCTCCCTGCCATGGTTGTGGTGTTCCAGATCCTGTTGCAGCACGAGAAAAGAACCCAGTATCTTCTATTTCGTCATCATCGCTGAATCCAAGTATTGTTTCAACACCATCATCTGACTTTGCTATTGCATCTACATCATCAACAACCCATGCAATAAGACCATCGTCACTCTCCTCAATTTCATCTAAGTTGTCGAAAACATCACTAAAAGACTCGCCCTCAGATATGACGAACCTTTCACCGTCAGCATTTTGATAAAACACACCACCTTTATCTGTCTCCAAATTATCTAGATATTCAAAGTTCTGTTCTTGGTCAAGTTTTATTGTAATTTCTATTTCTTCAGTTACATCTTCTATTGTTTCATCAATTTTTTTATAGTCGTTTAAATCGACCGAGTAATCAAGATTATCACTTTCTTCAACAAATATGGTGGCTTCTCCATCTGAATCGGTTTTTAGGTCACCATAACCAAGTATTTCTATGTCTACTCCTTTTAGCTCTTCACCGGTGTCTTCATCTGTCAGTACGAATGTGACTTCATAGGTTGATACTTCTTGGGTTTTTTCTGGTGTTTCTATTGTTTTTAGTGTTGTTGATTGTTCTCCGTTGTTCCATACTACATATATTTCTTCTTGTTCTGGTTCTAGTTGTAT